>JAJAZH010000142.1 GCA_026785815.1 Ramlibacter sp.
CTGCACGACCAGTTCTTCCCCAGCATCGGCTGCGCTCCCTGCACCCGCGCGATCAGCCTGGGCGAGGATTTCCGCGCCGGCCGCTGGTGGTGGGAAGACGAGAACGCGAAAGAGTGCGGCCTGCACGTGGCTCGCGATGGGCACGCAGTTGTCATGGCAACGGAAGCTCTCCTGTCATCCCGGACTTGATCCGGGATCCACGCCATGACGCACAACTTTCATCAACGCCACCATGGATTGCGGGTCGAGGCCGCGATGACAAGCCAATGAACGCCCGGACCGAAACCAGGCTGCTCGGCCAACTGAGCAATCGCCACCTTGACGCGCTGGAAGAGGAAACCATCTTCATCCTGCGCGAGGTGGCTGCGGTCTTCGAGCGACCGACGTTGCTGTTTTCCGGCGGCAAGGACTCGCTGGTGCTGCTGCGGTGCGCCGAAAAGGCATTCGGAGGCAAGGACGCCTCTGGCGTCGGTCGCATTCCCTACCCGCTGCTGATGATCGACACGGGGCATAACTTCCCCGAAGTCACGGCCTTTCGCGATTCCCGCGCGCAGGAGCTGGGCGCCGAACTGATCGTGCGCAACGTGGAAGACTCCATGCGGCGCGGCACGGTGCGCCTGGCCCATGCCGGCGAGTCGCGCAATGTGCACCAGTCGGTGACGCTGCTGGAGGCGATCGAGGAATTCCGCTTCGACGCGCTGATCGGCGGCGCGCGCCGCGACGAAGAAAAAGCCCGCGCCAAGGAGCGCATCTTTTCGCACCGGGACAGTTTCGGCCAGTGGCAGCCCAAGGCGCAGCGGCCGGAACTGTGGACGCTGTTCAACACCCGGCTGCAGCCAGGCGAACACTTCCGCGTGTTCCCGATCTCGAACTGGACCGAGCTGGACGTCTGGCAGTACATCGAGCGCGAAGCCATCGCGCTGCCCTCGATCTACTACGCGCACCAGCGTGAGGTGGTCGAGCGCAAGGGCCTGCTGGTCCCGGTGACCGAACTGACCCCACCGAAAGACGGAGAAGAAGTCGTCAGCCGGACCGTGCGATTCCGCACCGTTGGCGACATCACCTGTACCTGCCCGGTCGAGAGCGGCGCCGCCAACGCCGCCGAGGTCGTGCTCGAGACATTGACCGTGGAGGTGAGCGAGCGCGGCGCGACCCGCATGGACGACAAGACCTCGGAGGCGTCGATGGAGAAGCGCAAGAAGGACGGTTATTTCTGATGAGCACGAGCACCAACACCGTCATTCCCGTGATCCCCGTCATTCCCGCGCCCCCCGTCATTCCCGGCCTCCCCGTCATTCCCGCGCAGGTGGGAATCCAGGGCGTTGGGATGCGGCTGGGTCCCCGCCTGCGCGGGGATGACGCTTCGCGTCACCGGCGCGGGGATGATGAAGCGCAGGGACGTGGCGATCACGCCGCGGCCCTTCGCTTCATCACTTGCGGGTCGGTGGACGATGGGAAGAGCACGTTGATCGGACGGCTGCTGGTGGACAGCAAGTCGGTGCTGCAGGACCAGCTCGCCGGGGTCCAGCGCTCCGGTCAAACCGACCTGGCGCTGCTGACCGACGGCCTGTCAGCCGAGCGCGAACAGGGCATCACGATCGACGTGGCCTACCGCTACTTCGCCACGCCCAGCCGCAAATTCATCATCGGAGACGCGCCCGGCCACGAGCAGTACACCCGCAACATGGTGACCGCAGCTTCCAGCGCCGATGCTGCCGTGGTGCTGGTCGACGCGACCAAGCTGGAGTGGGCCAACCCACGCCTCGAACTGCTGCCGCAAACCCGGCGCCACTGCCTGCTGGTCAATTTGTTGCGCGTTCCCTCGATCGTGTTCGCGGTCAACAAGCTGGACGCGGTGGACGACCCGGCGCTGGCCTTCTCCAACATCAGCGCCGCGCTCACGGCTTTTGCCATTGCTGCGGCCATCCCCGCGCGCGCGACCATTCCGATCTCCGCGCTCAAGGGCCACAACGTGGTCGACGTTGTTCCCGGCTGGTGCGGCTACCACGGCCCGTCGCTGCTGCAGTTGCTGGAACAGCTGGACGTCACAGCCGAGGAAACGCAGGAATCGTTCTCGTTCCCGGTGCAGTGGGTCGAGAAGCAGGCCGCCTCCTCGTCCGACACCAGCCAGGGCCGGCGCGTCCTCTGGGGCCGGGTCGCCACCGGCTGGCTGCAGCCCGGCCAGCCGGTCCAGGTGTTGCCCAGTGGGCAAACCGCCACCGTCGTGCAGGTGGTCGATCACGTGCGACGCGCGTGCGCCATCGGCGCCGGCCACAGCGCCGGGATCGTGCTGGACCGCGAGGTCGACGTTTCTCGCGGCGACTGGCTGCTGGCGCCAGCTGCGCTGAAGCCGTCACGCGAAATCTCCGCCACGGTCGCCTGGATGGACGACGAGCCGCTGGTTGCCGGGCGCATCTACTGGGCCCTGCACGGCCATCGCTGGGTCAAGGCCAAAGTGCAGCGGATCGTGCACCAGCTGGACATCCACACCCTGGCCGAGACCCATGCCAGCCAGCTCGAGCCCAACTCCATCGGGCACGTCGACCTGGCACTGCAGGAGCCGCTCGCCACCCTGCCCTATTCGCGTTCGCGCGTCCTCGGTTCGCTGGTGCTGGTGGACACTGCCAGCCACAAGACCGCAGGGGCTGTGCTGGTCCGCTGAAGCGAGGCTGCGGCCAGCCCGCTAAAATCAAGGGTTTCCCCGCCCGTCGAACTCTGTCGAACTACAACATGACCCACGTCGTCACCGAATCCTGTATCCGCTGCAAGTACACCGACTGCGTGGACGTCTGCCCCGTGGACTGCTTCCGCGAAGGGCCGAACATGCTGGTGATCGACCCGGACGAGTGCATCGACTGCGCGGTCTGCATCCCGGAATGCCCGGTGAATGCGATTTACGCGGAGGAGGATGTTCCGGCCGACCAGCTTGCTTTCATCAAGCTCAACACCGAGCTGTCGCAGCTGACGGGCTGGAAGAGCATCACCAAGCGCAAGGCGGCTCCCGCCGATGCCGACGACTGGAAAGACAAGAGCGGCAAGATAGCCCAGCTGGTTCGCTGACCCGAGCCGTCATGAAGCACGCCCCATGGAACCGCAACTGAACCAAGAAGTGATCAAGACCGCCCTGGCCCACGAAAGTGGCGCGATCGAAACCGATGCCGTGATCGTCGGCGCCGGGCCGGTCGGCCTGTTCCAGGTGTTCGAACTCGGCCTGCTGGAGATCAAGGCCCATGTGATCGATTCGCTCGCCTATCCCGGCGGGCAGTGCGTCGAGCTCTATCCCGACAAGCCGATCTACGACATCCCCGCGGTGCCGGTGTGCACCGGCCAGGAGCTGACCGACAACCTGCTCAAGCAGATCGAGCCGTTCGGCGCCACCTTCCACTTCAGCCAGGAAGTCACCACCGTCGAGAAGCAGGACGACGGCCGCTTCTTCGTCGAGACCTCGAAGGGCATGCAGTTCCTGACCAAGACCATCTTCATCGCGGCCGGCGTCGGCGCCTTCCAGCCGCGCTTGCTGAAAGTCGACGGCCTGGAAAAGTTCGACGGCTCGCAGCTGCATTACCGGGTCAAGAGCCCGGCCGATTTCGCCGGCAAGAACCTGGTGATCGTCGGCGGCGGCGATTCAGCGCTCGACTGGGCCTTGAACTTCGCCGGCAGAGGGCCAGGATCAGGTGCCGACACCGGCATCGGGAAGGCCGAGAGCGTGATCCTGATCCATCGCCGCGACGGCTTCAAGGCCGCGCCGGCGTCGGTGGCCAGGATGCGCGAGCTGTGCGACGCCTTCGAGATGCAGTTCATCGTGGGCCAGGTCACCGGCCATGAAGAAAAGAACGGCAAGCTGACCGGCGCCAAGGTCACCGGCTCCGACGGCGTGACCCGGGTGGTGCCGCTCGACCTGCTGCTGGTGTTCTTCGGCCTGTCGCCCAAGCTCGGCCCGATCGCGCGGTGGGGGCTGGAGATCGAGCGCAAGCAGGTCAAGGTCAACACCGAGACGTTCTCCACCAACACGCCGGGGATTTTCGCGGTGGGCGATATCAACACCTACCCCGGCAAGAAGAAGCTGA
>JAJAZH010000143.1 GCA_026785815.1 Ramlibacter sp.
CTTCAGTTTGGCGGTGAGCAACTCGCGCAGCGCCGGTTCGTGCTGGCGTAGCTCTTCGGACAGTCAAAAACTGAGGTCCAGAAAGCGGCTGTTGACCGATCGGATTTCCAGTCCAAGTCGACCTGGAACGGCGCCTCTCGCCTCGCTACCGGTCGCGGCTGGCCCGGGATTTTGCTGGGCGCTGGCGTAACCGGTCATGCTGTAAACTGGCATCGAGACTTCTTCTATTCAGTAAGTGACGGGATTGCCAGAGAATAACCGGGTCGGCTTGCAGACCCGGATTCTTAAATTATGTCAAAGGTCAAACCAGCGCCGCTTCCCCCCGATACCGTCATTGGCGGCTATCGCGTGGTGCGCAAGCTTTCGGCGGGTGGGTTTGGCGTGGTCTACCTTGCTGTTGACAATGAAGGACAGCAGGTTGCCGTCAAGGAATACCTGCCGTCTTCGCTGGCGAGTCGGGCTCCGGGCGAACTGCTGCCGCAGGTGCAGGCCGAAAAACTGTCGCTGTACCGTCTCGGCCTGAAGAGCTTTTTCGAAGAAGGCCGCTCGCTGGCGCAGATCTCGCATGCCTCCGTGGTGAGCGTGCTGAATTTCTTCCGCGAGAACGAGACGGTGTACATGGTGATGAACTACCTGGAGGGGGGAACCCTGCAGGATTTCATCATCACCGCCCGCGAGCTGAAGAAGCAGAAGGTCTTTCGCGAATCGACAATCCGTTCGCTGTTCGACGAAATCTTGCGCGGCTTGCGCATCGTCCACCAGCACAAGATGCTGCACCTGGACATCAAGCCGGCCAATATTTTCATCACCGACGACAACAAGGCCGTGATGATCGATTTCGGCGCCGCCCGCGAAGTGCTGTCCAAGGAAGGCAATTTCATCCGTCCGATGTACACGCCCGGCTTCGCCGCGCCCGAGATGTACCGTCGCGACTCGTCGATGGGCCCATGGACCGACATCTACGCGATCGGCGCCTGCATCTACGCGACCATGCAGGGCTATCCTCCGAATGACGCCCCCCAGCGGCTCGAAAAAGACCGCCTGGCACTGGCCCTGTCGCGGCTGCGCGGTGTTTATTCGGACAACTTGATCGAGGTGGTGGAGTGGTGCATGTCGCTCGACCCGCTGTCGCGCCCGCAGTCGGTGTTCGCCTTGCAGAAGGAATTGAGCCGCGAGGGCGAGCGCCGTTACACCAAGCTGTCGGTGGGCGAGAAGATGCGGCTGCAATTCGACAACATGGTCTCGGACACCAAGAAGAACGTGAAGCGCGCCGCAACCGGCTTCGGCGGAGTGAAGGCGAAATGATGGACCCTCGCTCATCGACGTTGCGTGTCGCCCGGGGTGGCTGCTGCCTGGTCGAGCGGGCGCAGGGGCTGGTGCAATGAAATTTTCCGTGTTCCAGATCAGCCGCAAGGGCGGGCGCGAAAAGAACGAAGACCGCATGGGCTATTGCTACACGCGCGAATCGGGCTTGTTCGTGCTGGCCGATGGCATGGGCGGCCATCCGGAAGGCGAGGTTGCCGCCCAGCTGGCGCTGCAGACCATCTCCGCGCTGTACCAGAAGGAAGCCCGGCCGGTCGTCGGTGACGTCACCGAGTTCCTGGCCACTTCGCTGACAGCGGCGCATCACCAGATCATTCGCTATGCCAGCGAAAAAGGCATGCTCGACACGCCGCGGACCACGCTGGTGGCGGCGGTGGTCCAGAGCGGCTCGGCGACCTGGGTCCATTGCGGCGATTCGCGCCTGTACGTCGTGCGCGACGGCGAGTTGCTGACCCGGACCCGCGATCACTCGTACCTGGAGCAGCAAAGCGCTGGCGTGATCCGGATGGACCGGATCAACCGCAACATCCTGTTCACCTGCCTGGGCTCGCCGACCAAACCGGTGTTCGACGTCACCGGCCCGATCGTGCTGCAGCAGGGCGACAAGATCCTGCTGTGTTCCGACGGCCTGTGGGGCAGCCTGAACGACGTCGACATCGTCCGCCACTTGAGCACCCAGTCGGTTTCCGACGCAGTGCCCGACCTGGTCGAAATGGCACTGCGCAACGGCGGCGACCACTCCGACAACGTCACGGTGATCGCTTTCGAATGGGAAACGCCGGACAGCTTCGAATCGACGCGCGGCATCTCCACTGACAGCATCAGCGACGGCGTCTTTGCCTCCACCATCCAGGCCGGCGTGCTCGACACCATGGTCGAGGATCTCGACGACGCCGCCATCGAGCGCTCGATCGCCGAGATCAACGAGGCCATCCGCCGGTCCGCCGCGCGCAAGACTTGAGGACCGTGCGGGACAGATCAAGAATTGCGGAGCAACTCTGCTCTGACCTCAACTGACTTTTTTCCCGGATCGAAGATGACTGAATTCGTGCGTAGCGGCGGCCGTGCCGCAGACCAGTTGCGCCCGGTGCGCATCACCCGGGGCTACACCATCCATGCCGAAGGCTCGGTGCTGATCGAGTTCGGCGACACCAAGGTGCTCTGCACTGCCTCGGTCGAAGAGAAGGTGCCGCCGCACAAGCGGGGCAGCGGCGAAGGCTGGGTGACCGCCGAATACGGCATGCTGCCGCGCGCCACGCACACCCGGGGCGACCGTGAAGCCGCTCGCGGCAAGCAGAGCGGCCGCACCCAGGAAATCCAGCGACTGATCGGCCGCTCGATGCGGGGCGTGTTCAACCTCAAGACGCTGGGCGAGCGGACGATCCAGCTCGATTGCGACGTGCTGCAGGCCGACGGCGGCACCCGCACGGCGGCCATCACCGGCGCCTTCGTCGCGTCCATGGATGCGGTCGCCAAGCTGATGGCGCAGGGCAAACTTGCGGCGACTCCCATCATCGGCGCGGTGGCGGCCGTGTCGGTCGGCATCGTCCAGGGCACACCACTGCTCGACCTCGAATACATCGAGGACGTCGGCTGCGACACCGACATGAACGTGGTGATGACCGGCCAGGGCCATTTCGTCGAGGTGCAGGGCACGGCCGAAGGAGCGGCGTTCACCCGCAAGGAAATGGACGAGCTGTTGCGGCTGGCCGAAAAAGGCATCGCCGAACTGGTCCGGCTGCAACGCGACGCGCTGCAGGCTTGACGACCGCACCGGGCCTGTCGGGTGCCCAGGAGCCAAGATGACGTTCAAACTGGTCCTTGCCTCCAACAACCAGGGCAAGCTGGCGGAACTGCAGGCCCTGCTTGCGCCGTTGGGGATCGAGCTGGTGCGGCAGGCCGATCTCGGCGTTCCTGAGGCCGACGAGCCGTTTCGCACCTTCGTCGAAAACGCGCTTGCCAAGGCGCGTCATGCATCGCAACACACCGGCCTGCCGGCGCTGGCGGACGACGCCGGCTTGTGCGTCGATGCGTTCGGCGGCTTGCCGGGCGTCGACACCGCTTTCTACGCCACCCGGTTCGGCTTCGAAAAGGGCGACGACAACAACGTGCGCGCTTTGCTCGAACAGATGGCGGATGTGGCGAATCGTCGGGCCGCGCTGATCAGCACGCTGGTCGCGGTGCGTTCGCCGCAGGATCCTGAGCCACTGATCGCGGTCGGGCGCGTGGCTGGAGAAATCACGCGCAAGCCGGTGGGAAGCAACGGCTTCGGCTTCGATCCGGTCATGTTCATCCCGCGATTCGGCCAGACCTTCGCGCAGCTTCCGGTGGCGGTGAAGAATGCGAACAGCCACCGTGGCCTGGCCGCCCGCCAGATGCTGGAGCTGATGCGCGAGAGGTGGGCGACTTGATCCCCCTCGTTGCGCAAGCGTCGGCGCACCAGGCTGCGCCCAGGGACATCCAGCACTCGATGCGGCCAGGGACGCTGCAGTTGCCTGCGATGCCTCCGCTGTCGCTTTATGTTCATCTGCCCTGGTGCATCCGCAAGTGCCCGTATTGCGACTTCAACTCGCACGAAGTCGTCGGTGAGCTGCCCGAGCGACGCTACATCGATGCCGTGGTGGCGGACCTGGAGCAGGCCTTGCCGCTGGTGTGGGGCCGGACGATCCACAGCGTCTTCATCGGCGGCGGCACGCCCAGCCTGTTTTCTGCGCAAAGCATCGACCGGCTGTTGGGCGACATCCGCGCGCGCATGAAGCTCACGCCCGATTGCGAAGTCACGCTGGAGGCCAACCCCGGCACCTTCGAGACCGACCGCTTTCGCGCCTTCCGCGGCGCCGGGGTGACCCGCCTTTCCATTGGCGTGCAGAGCTTCAACGACGATCATCTGAAAGCTCTGGGCCGGGTGCACGACCGGCAGCAGGCGATCGCGGCAGTGCAGGAGGCAGCGCAGGCCTTCGACACCTACAACCTGGACATCATGTATGCGTTGCCCGGCCAGAGCATGGCGCAGCTGGAAAACGACATGGCGACCGCGTTGGCGATGGCGCCGCCGCACATTTCGATCTACCACCTGACGATCGAGCCCAATACGTACTTCGCCAAATTCCCGCCCCTGATCCCGCAGGACGACGACGCCTATGCAATGCTGGACCGGATCACCGAGATGACGGCGCGCGCGGGCCTGGAGCGATATGAAGTGTCCGCTTATGCGAAGCCCGGTCACCAGTGCTGGCACAACCTCAATTACTGGCAGTTCGGCGATTACCTGGGCGTGGGCGCGGGCGCCCACAGCAAGCTCAGTTTCGCCCACCGCGTGGTGCGCCAAGTGCGGTTCCGCGAACCACGGCTCTACATGGAGCGCGCGCTGGCCGGCAACGCAGTCACGCAGGACCAGGAGGTGGGTCGCACCGAATTGCCGTTCGAGTACATGCTCAATGCGCTGCGGTTGAAAGACGGCTTCGCGCTGCAGGATTTTTCGGCCCGCACCGGCCTGCCGCTGACGGCGATCCAGAAGCCGCTGGCCGAAGCGCTGGCGAAAGGGCTGATCGAAAGCGACCTGCATCGCGCGAAGCCGACGGCTCGGGGCTTTGATTTCCTGAGCGACTTGCAGTCGTTGTTCCTGCCCGGATAGTTCCCCGGTTGCCAGCCCATCAGGGCGCGGACATACTGTTTCTCCCATACCAAAAACAGGAGACACCATGACGCATTCCAGATTTTTCGCCGGCGTGCTGCTGGCTGCCGCTGCAGTCCTGGCCGGTTGCGGCCTGATGCCAGGCTCGGGCGGCGGCTGGGTCAGCCTGATCGACGGCAACGCCGGCCTGGAAAACTTCAACCGGATCGGCGAGGCCAACTGGCGAGCCGAAGGTGGCGCGATCGTTGCCGACAAGGGAGCCGCCGGCTATCTGGTGACCAAAAAGTCGTACAAGGATTTCGAGCTGCGCGCCGAGTTCTGGGCCGAGTCGACCACCAACAGCGGCATCTTCATCCGCTCTGCCAATCCGGCCAAGATCGAAGCCGCCACTTCGTATGAAGTGAACATCTTCGACCAGCGTCCGGATCCGACCTACGGCACCGGCGCCATCGTCGATGTCGCTCGAGTGGTTCCGATGCCCAAGGCAGGCGGCCGCTGGAATGTCTACGAGGTGACCGCCAGGGGACCGCAGCTGATCGTGGTGCTCAACGGCGTGCAGACAGTCAACGTGCAGCACAGCAAGTTCGCAGAGGGTCCGTTCGCCCTGCAGTACGCGCCCGGCGCCAACAACGCACCGGGCGGCGCCATCAAGTGGCGCAAGCTGCAGATCCGGGAACTGTAGCAATCCACCCCGCGGGCCGGACGACCTATTGCGTCGTCCAGGCGTGGTACGCGACACCTTCCAGCAGGAAGGTCGGGTGGTCCTTCAGCACGATCGCTTTCTCGGTCTCGCTGAGAGTGTAGAAGTGCGATCCGGTCGACGGGTTGTAGAAGCGGTACATGGCGCTGGCGGTTCCGCCGCTCTCCCACTGCGCGTACCAGCCGATGCCTTCATCGGTGATTTCCGGGTACTTGGCCAGCACGGCGTCGCGCTCGGACCTGGCCATGGTGTAGAAGTGGCGCCGGTTGCTCCGGTTGTAGAGGCGGTAGACCGGGTAGGCGCCGCCGGTCTGCGATGCGTAGCCGTAGAACGCGACGCCCTCGTACGCGTAAGTGGGCAGGTTGGCCAACACATAGTCGCGCTCCGCTGGACTCGGCGTGTAGAAATGGGCCTTGGTGGCGAAGTTGTAGAAGCGGTGAACCGGGATTCGCGGCACCACCAACACCGCCGGGCTCGCTGAACTTGCCGGCGTCGGTGCGGGCGTCGGAGTCGCAGCGATCGGACCAGCCGGCACGGATGCCTGGGACGGGCTCAGCCACCGATGCAGCGCGGCGTTGTAGGCGACGTCGAAACGGCCGTAGCCGTTCATTCCTGAAGGCGCATAGCAGCTCGCGCTACCGCCCTTGAGCTGGCCGACCAGATAGCGGCTGCCGCCGATGGCAGCGAACAGCCCGGAGCCGCTGCTGCCCGATTCCACCGTGCCCAGCGACCACACTGCGCTCAGGTACTTGCCGGTCGCGGCCGTGGCCGGACTACAGGTGTAGGTTCTCGTCACGCTGACCGTGCAGTTCATGAAACCAGTGAGATTTCCCAGGCTGATCTTCTGCAAGTCGCCCAGCGGATGGTGGACTCCGGTCATCGGCTGCCCGAACTGCGGTGGCGACGCCGACCAGCCGGCAAAGCTCGCCGACTGCGGAGCCGGGCTGTTCAGACGCAGGAACGACGTGTCGGTGTCGCTGCTCCCGTAAAGCAGCGTCGCCCCTCCGACAAGCTGCTGGACATCCGGGCTCACGACGCGGGCATTGCAGAACGTCGAACGGTAGGACCAATAGGTGATCAGCGACGAGGCCTCCGTCTGGGTGGAAATGCAGTGGTGGGCGGTGAGGAAGTAGGGCGTTGCGCTGTTCTGCGAATCGTTGAGCAGGGTGCCGCTGCACGTGTAGCTGTAGCCGCCGTCGACAAAGTTCATCTTCGCGGTGGCCCGGCTCTGCTGGTCCGCCTCCGGATAGCACGACACGTCCACTTCGCAGCTGCCGGACTGTCCGATCATCAGCGTATCCAGCTCCTGCGCCTTGACGAACACGTGGGAAAGTTGCGGCACCGCAACCTTGAGTGAATCGGCCGATGCGCCAATCGGCAACGCGATCTCGAGCGTCGCCTCTTCACTGTCGATCGATGGAGTCCACCAGGTCCGGCCAGCGTCGCTGACGTCGCCGGCATCGCGGTTGCGCTGGATTGCCGACAGGACCTCTTGGCCGGAAAACTCGAACGCTGTTTCGCCGCCCTGGACATAGCCACGCACTCGCGCGTTGGCCGGCAGCTCACGCACCAGCAGTCCCAGCCGCAAGCCGGCGGCGCCGGGCGAAGTGAAGCTGACTGCAGCGGTCGGTCCGTCGCCGCCAGCGCCGGTCCGGAATCGCAGCAGCCCGCGCATCCTTTGCACGTCGGCCGATGCGGCCAGCTGCCGTGCAGTTCCGATCATCACCGGGGTGCCGGGGACGGCTTGGGCGACGGGCCCGGATTTCTGTGCTTCGAGGGGCCCGAGCCGGACCACCGATGCATCGGGCCGGCTGCCCCGGGACAACGAGAAACTGGTTTTTTGCGCGCGGGCTTCGAACGCCGGCTGGTAGGCCTCAACCTGGGTGATCAGCGCCGGCACTTCGACCGGGCCAGTTGCCCGCGCTGCCGACCCATCAGGCGCAGATGGCGAACTTGGCGGCGCAGACATCAAGCCATCGCCTGCGCCACCGCACGCCGAGAGGCCGATGGCGACAGCGGCAGACAGCGCCACTGGGTAAATCCAAGCCTTCACGGCGACTCCTGAAATGACAAATGGCCCCTGCGGTTGAGGCAGGCGCCGAGTGTAGACGGGGCCAGGAGGCCGAAGTTGCGCGGCGGCTCAGCCAGGGCTCTAAACCGTGATCTCTTTCATTGGCTGGCTGCGGGCTTTACCGGGGCTTGACCTGAGTCGCCCAGGGCAATGCGTCGGAGCGCTGGGCTGGGGGTCCGGCGTTGATCCGCGCGCTCAGGGCCCAAGCGCCGATCAACAAGCCGAGCGCTACCAACTTGAAAGCCAGCGCCGCCGCGAGCGCGTCGGGCCCGAGCTCGGCCGGGGCCGCCCCGGGGTTGTTGTCAGTCATCACTGACGCCGCGGCTGCTGAGCTGGAGGTCCTCGCAACTTCAGTCGTCACATATCTGCTATGTGCGCTGACGCACAGACCATCCGTCGGCGGGCGGCTAAGGTTAGTGAGTCCTATTTACGTATTGGCTCACTCTCAATGATGCACAGCTTCTTGATGAACAACCGCGACGAACTGATCGCGCGCTGCAAGACCAAGGTTGCGCGGCGGCCCCTGCGCTCCGCGACTTCGCAGCAGCTCGCGAATGGCGTGCCGATGTTTCTCGAGCAGTTGACCCGGACGCTGGCGGCGGAAGAAGCTGGTGGAGCGGCGGAAAGTCTCCTGATCTCGGGTCCCGCCGGGGGCGACGCCAACGATTTGTCCGAGATGGGGGTCAGTGCTGCTGCCCACGGCGAGGTGCTGTTGGGACTCGGCTACTCCGTGGACCAGGTGGTTCACGACTACGGCGACCTTTGCCAGTCCATCACCGACCTGGCTTTCGAGCGGGACGCGCCGTTCGCAGTTGACGAGTTCCGGACTTTGAACCGCTGCCTGGACAACGCGATCGCGGACGCCGTCACCGAGTACAGCTCGAAGCGCGAGGCGACGATTTCCCGCCAGCAGAGCGCCGATGCCAACGAGCGGCTCGGCTTCCTGGTCCACGAACTGCGCAATGCGCTCGGCACGGCCACGCTGGCGATGAGCGCTCTGGACCTGGGCAATCTCACGGTGGGCGGAGCCACCGGCGCTGTGCTCAGGCGGAGCCTGTCGGCGCTCGAGATGCTGATCACTCGTTCGATCAACGAAGTGAAAACCGGCGTCGTCGCGCCGCGGCAAACCTTCTCGGTCGCGGCCTATGTTGCCGAGGCGAAACATGCGGCGCAACTCCATGCGGCGACCAGTAACTGCACGTTCGTTGTGCTACCGGTCGACCCGACCATGCTCATTCACGCGAACCGCGACTTGTTGCTGGCCGCATTGGCGAACCTGCTTCAGAACGCCTTCAAGTTCACCCACGTTCACACCGAGGTCACCTTGCAGGCTCACGGTGAAGGCGACCGGGTACTGATCGAGGTCAGTGACCATTGTGGAGGCCTGCCGTCGGGCGGCGCCGAAAACATGTTCACGCCGTTCACGCAGCGCAACGACGACAAGTCCGGCCTGGGTCTCGGTCTTTCGATCGCCAGGCAGAACATCGAGGCCGACGCGGGTGTGCTGAGCGTGCGGGACGTCCCGGGCACCGGCTGCGTTTTCACCATCAGCATCCCGCGTGCCGTCGTGCGGGCCCCTGACAGCCAGCGATAAGCCGCAGGACGCGGTCGCAGTGCGATCGGGTTGCTTAATTGAAGGGCAACAGTCGGTCGTATTCCTTCTTGACCACGGCGTAGC
>JAJAZH010000144.1 GCA_026785815.1 Ramlibacter sp.
GCGCCGATCTGGTAGACGGTCTCGCCGCCAGCGCGCAAGGTCGCTGCGACTGCCGAAGCCGCGGCGGCATCGACCACGACCACCATGCCGATGCCGTTGTTGAAGGTGCGGTTCATTTCATGGTCGTCGATCCCCGCGGTGCGCTGCAGCCAGGCGAACAGTTCGGTCTGCGGCCAGCTGCCTTTTTTTAGCTGCGCCGCCGTTCCTTCCGGCAGCACGCGGGGAATGTTTTCCAGCAAGCCGCCGCCGGTGATGTGGGCCAGCGCCTTGATTCCTGGCGCGCTGTCGGTCGCCGGATGTTGCGCCAGCGCGGCCAGGACGCTCTTGACATACAGCCGGGTCGGGGCCATCACCGCCTGGCGGAAAGACTGGCCGTCCAGCGTCGCCGGCAGGCTGGTACCGGCACGCTCGATGCATTTGCGCACCAGCGAGAACCCATTGGAGTGAACCCCGCTGGAGGCCAGGCCGAGCACCGTGTCGCCCGGCTTGACGCCGGCGCCGCTCAGGATCTTCGACTTCTCCACGGCCCCGACCGCAAATCCGGCCAGGTCGTATTCGCCGGCCGGATACATGCCCGGCATCTCTGCGGTCTCACCACCGATCAGGGCGCAATGGGACAGTTCGCAGCCTTTCGCGATGCCGCCGATGACCGCCGCCGCGGTATCGACATCGAGCTTGCCGCAGGCGAAGTAGTCGAGGAAGAAAAGCGGCTCTGCCCCTTGCACCAGGACGTCGTTGACGCTCATCGCGACCAGGTCGATCCCGACCGTGTCATGCATGTTCCATTCGAACGCCAGCTTCAGCTTGGTGCCCACACCGTCGGTGCCGCTCACCAGCACCGGCTCCCGGTAGCGCTTGGGGACTTCGAACAGGGCGCCGAAGCCGCCGATGCCGGCCAGCACGCCGTCCCGCATCGTCTTTCTGGCCAGCGGCTTGATGCGCTCGACCAGCGCATCGCCAGCATCGATGTCGACGCCGGCGTCTTTGTAGGAGAGGGGAGTCTGGGTCATGGAGTTGGCCTTGGCGGCTGGAGCGGGGGGCTGGCGCACAGGCCCGATAGAATTTGCCAATATTTTAGCTGTGCATGCAACCGTTCTCGACTCAGAAACGCGCGGCCGCCTGGATCGTGATCGCGCTGGTGGCCGCGCTGGCGCTGTGGCTGCTGGGGCCGGTGATCACGCCGTTCGCGGTGGCGTCGGTGCTGGCGTACGCCCTCACGCCCCTGGTGGACCGCCTCGACGCCCTGGGCCGCGGCCGCATGCCGCGCCTGCTCGCCGTGATCCTGGTGGAACTGCTGTTCATCATGGCCGTGTCCGGCATCGTGCTGATGACCGTGCCGATCCTGGCCAAGGAAATTCCGCTGATGCGAGAGCAGTTGCCGCTGCTCGTCGACAAGCTCGACAGCGTGCTGGCGCCCTGGCTGGCGCAGTACGGCATCCACGTGTCGCTGGATGTCGGCAGCCTGAAAGCCCAGCTGGTGAAATACCTCAATGCCAACTACGAGGAGGCTTTCTACTCGTTGCTGGCGTCGCTCAAGCTCGGTGGCAGCGTCGCCCTCACCATCCTATTCAACGCGGTGCTGATCCCGGTGGCGCTGTTCTACCTGCTGATGGCCTGGGACCGTTTCGTCGCCAAGGTGCTGGAGCTGGTGCCTCCCAGTGCCCGGCCCAGGGTCGATTCCTTCACCCACGAGGCCGACCAGGTGCTCGGTCAATACCTGCGCGGCCAGTTGCTGGTGATGTTGATCATGGCGGTGTTCTACAGCACCGGGCTGGCTTTGTTCGGGCTCGACCTGGCGCTGCCGATCGGCTTTTTCACCGGGCTGGCCATGTTCATTCCCTACCTTGGCTTCGGCGTCGGCCTGATCCTGGCGATCCTGGCCGGGGCCTTGCAGTTCGCATCGGCCAAGGCGCTGGTGATGGTGGCGGTGGTCTACGGGACGGGCCAGTTGATCGAAGGCTTCTACGTCACGCCGAGATTCGTCGGCGAGCGCATCGGCCTGCATCCGCTGGCGGTCATCTTTGCCTTACTGGCATTCGCCCAGCTGTTCGGCTTTGTCGGCGTGCTGGTGGCGCTGCCCGCCAGCGCCGTGCTGCTGGTGGCGATGCGCCGGCTGCGCGCCAGCTACATGGCCAGCAAGCTGTACCAGTCATGACGGCCCCGAATCTCACGCCGTGGCGGCTCCAGGCGGCTCGCTGGCAGGCCCGATGAAGCAGATCGCCCTGGACATCGGGCTGGCCACCGGGCCGACGCTGACCAGCTATTTCGCCGGCGTCAACGAACCGGCCTTGAAGCATCTGCAGCTGTGGGTCGGTAGCCCGACCCGCTCGCCGGTGCCGACCTACCTGTGGGGCCGGGGCGCATCGGGCAAGACCCACCTGCTGCAGGCGGTCGAGCACTCGCTGCGGGAGCAGGGCGCCAGTGCCGGCTGGCTCGACGCCTCGGTGCATGAGCCGCCGGAATACGACCCGGCGTGGTCGGTGGTGCTGCTGGACGACGTGCACCTGTTCAGCGCCGTGCAGCAGCATGCCGCGTTCAACTGGTTCGTCAACGCCCAGACCCACCAGCGCGGCGTCCTGGCAGCCGGGGAGCTGCCGCCTGCCGACCTGCAGCTGCGGGAAGATTTACGCACCCGGCTGGGCTGGGGCCACGTGTTCCAGCTGCATGTCCTGAGCGAGCCCGAACGGCGCGCCGTGTTGCGGCAGGAGGCCGATGCCCGGGGCGTGTTTCTGGGCGACGATGTCATGGATTTCATGCTGACCCGGTTTTCGCGTGACCTCGGCAACCTGATGGCGCTGCTCGGGCAGCTCGACGGCTATGCCCTGCAGACCCAGCGTGCGATCACCATTCCCCTGATCAAGGCGATGCTGGAGGACGCTTGACCGGCGTTCTATACAACAAAAACAAATTTGTTGTATAGTCGCCCGGTGAGCCTGCACACTGAACTGTCCC
>JAJAZH010000145.1 GCA_026785815.1 Ramlibacter sp.
GCCTTGGCCGCCTCCGTGAGGTTCAGGTTGCGGCGCGCGGCTTCCTGCACGAATCGGAACTGATGAAGATTCATACCGAATTTCTACTAAAGGAGAAATTCATTATGCCAGCGCGATCTTTGCAAGCAGATCCAACAGCCGAGGGTCCTCTCCAACGGCCGGCTGCAGCACGAAGTGCACCGCGGGGTGGCGGGATCGGACCTGGTCCAGCAGGAGCGGCAGGTCTTCGCGAGCGTGACGTCCGGTTCCAAGGAACATCGGGACGATGGTCAGGATGCGGGCACCGCCGGCCGCCAACTCGTCCACCGCGGTGAACAGGTCCGGCGTCTGCAACTCCAGGAAAGCGCAGCGGACCGGCAACAAGGGCTGCTCGGCCGCGATGCGCTGGGCCACGGCATCGATCGGCTGGCGCCACAAAGGGTCGCGCGAGCCGTGACCGAACAGGATGATGGCTTTGCCGTCAACCATGTCAGCGCCTCAGCACCAGCCAGCCGAAAGCGGCCAGCGAGAAAACGCTGTAGATCAGCCCCGGTGAGGCCGCAGTCAGCCAGGGCCACCAGTTCTGCAGGTTGCCGATGTAGCCGAACACGTTGTTGAGCAGGAAGAAGCTGATGCCGATCAGCACGCCGCCGAAGACATAGCTGGTGATTCCGCCGGCGCGGAAATGAAGGTAAGCGAATGGCAGGGCCAGCACCACCATCACCATGCAGCTGAGCGGATAGAACACCTTGCGCCAGAACTCGATTTCGTAGCGCTGCGAGGTCTGGCCGTTGGCTTCCAGGTGCTGGATGTACTGGAACAGGTCGATGGTGCCCATTCGGTCGGGCTTGAGCAACGCTACCGACACCATCTCCGGGCTGATCTCGGTTGGCCAGCGCAAGGAGGGCAGCTTGATCCGCTCGACTTTCGCGAGGTCGCCCTGTTTGGTGAATTCGCTGCGCTCGGCGTCCATCAGCGTCCAGGAGCCGTCGTTCGAAAACCGCCCGCGGGGCGCCTGCGTTAACGACACCAGGAAGCCGCGCGCGTCGGCCTCGAAGATCCGGACGCCGCGCATGTCGCCCTCCGGCGACAACGCGTTCACGTTCACGGTGAAGGTGTGGAACGCCTGCTTTTCCTTGAGCCAGGCGCCGGTCTGGCCGATGCTGATCCGCCCTTCGTAGCGCGCCTTGAGCAGTTGCGCAGTGCGGTCGGACACCGGCGCCAGGTAGTCGCCGGTGGCGAAAGTGAGCAGCGTGAAGATCAGGCCCAGCCCGAGCAGGGTCCGCAGCGCCCGCCAGGGGCCGAGCCCGCTGGTGCGAAGAATCGTGTATTCGGAACTGTGGGCCAGCCGCGCCATGACGAAGATGGTGCCGATCAGGACCGCGATTGGCAGCAGTTCGTACAGGTGGTTGGGCATCATCAGCACCACATGCCCGAGGGCCTGGCCCATGGTGTAAGCCGCACCGGCGGGGCCCTTGCCGACGTTGGGCAGCTGGTCGACGAGATCGAAGAAGAAAAACAACGCGAGGAAGCCGGCGGCGACGAACACCACCGAGGCCACCACTTCGCGATAGATCAGGCGCCGGATCGTCCTCATGCCGCCGGCTCCTGCCGGGACGCCCGCTTGCGCCGCAGCAGCGGCACCGACCAGCTGTTGTGCTGCTTGGCCAGCCACAGCACCCCGGCCAGGAAGGCCCCGCCGTGCAACGCGGTCATGAAGCCGACGAAGCTGGCGCGGCCGCCGCTGATCCAGTTCTGGCCCAGGTTCAGCAGGTTGTAGTAAACGACGAAGGCGAACAGTGCGAACACCAGGTTGCCGCTGCGGCCGGCGCGCGGGTTCACGCTCGAGACCGCGATCGCCATCACCACGAAGTTGAGTGCGGCCAGCGCCAGCCCCAGGCGCCAGGCCAGCTCGCCGCGATTGGGTGCGGTCGGATCCAGCACCAGCGTCCAGGTCGACAGCGCCTTGGCCGGCGTCTTGTCTTGCGGCCCCAGCTCGTTGCTGTTGATCCGGCTGCTGAATTCCTCGAACTCGCTGACCTTCAGGCCCGGCGTGCCGGTCGCCGTTTCAAGGCGCTGCCCGTTGTTCAACTGCAGGAACTGGTCCTCCCCGATGTTGACAATGCGCCCGCTGCGTGCCGATGTCACCGTCTCCTTGCCGCGGTCGTTGGTGGAGATAAAAATGTTCCGGCCGGATTTGTTGTCCGGGGTGTCCTTGTCGAGGAAGAACACGCGATTGCCGCTGGCCGATTCCTGGAACTGGCCGGGCGCAACGCGTTCCAGGTCGCCGCGCTTGCCGTAGCGGTCTTTCATGTCCTGGGTCTGCTGGTTCGACCACGGCCACACCACCAGCGCCAGCAAGGCGATCGCCAACAGCACCGGCCAGGCAAAGCGGAACAGCGGCTTGAGGAAAGACGAGAGGCCGCGCCCGGCGGCGAACCAGATCACCATCTCGCTGTCGCGGTACATCCGCGACAGGGTGCCCACGATCGCGATGAACAGGCACAGGGTGAGGATGGTGGGCAGGTAGCCGAGCACGCTGTAGCCCATCACCATCAGCACCTCCTGCGGATTGACGCTTCCCTTGCTGGCCTGGCTCAGGGTCCGGATCAGCGTCATGGTCATGACGATGGTGACCAGCACCACCAGCGATGCGCCGAAACTTCGGGCGAGCTCCTTGCGGACGGAGGAATGGAATAACATCGGCGCGACGTTCTGTACCGGGGAAAAACGCGAATTATGGACTTTGATCTTAAGACCCTTGGCCTGGCAGGTGCCGCCGGCGAAAAAACCGACGCGCTGGTGGTGCTGGTCGGACAGGGCGCTGCGGCGACCGGCAAGGACGCCTTGTCGCAGCTGGTGGCGCAGGCCCTCAAGTCGGGCGACCTGGAGACCAAGCCCGGGAACATGCTGCAGGCCTGGCGCAGCGCTGGCGTCGCCGCTTCCCGCTTGATCCTGGTCGGTTGCGGCGAGAGCACCGGCTCGCAGGTCCGCACGGCCGTCCAGGCGGCAGTCGGTGCGCTGCGCAGCGCCAAGGTGCGCCGGGTGACGATCTGCCTGCCGCAGCGAGCAGGCGACGATGCCGTTCGCGCGGCCGTGGTGGCCGCGGCCGATGCCAGCTATTCGTATGTCACGACCAAGCCGAAGGCCGAAGGCCGCAAGCTGGAGCGGGTCCTGATCGGGGTCGCCAGCGCCGACTCGGCGCGCCAGGCGTTCGAACAGGCTGCAGCGACGGTGCAGGGCATCGAACTGGCCAAGGAATGGGCCAACCGGCCCCCCAATTACGCTACGCCGACCCACCTGGGCGACGCGGCCAAGGCGCTGGCGAAGGACCACGGCTTTCATTGCGAGGTGCTCGGCCCAAAGGAAGTGGCCAAGCTCGGGATGGGCTCGTTCATGGCCGTGTCCCAGGGATCCGAGCAGCCACTGCGGTTCATCGTGCTGCGCTATGACGGTGCGGCCAAGGCCGAGCCGCCGCTGGTGCTGGTGGGCAAAGGCATCACCTTCGACAGCGGCGGAATTTCGATCAAGCCGGCGGCCGAGATGGACGAGATGAAGTTCGACATGGGCGGAGCCGCCAGCGTGCTGGGCGTGTTCCGCGCGGTCGCCGACCTGCGGCCGTCCATCAACCTGGTCGGCCTGATCGCCAGCTGCGAAAACATACCCGACGGCCGTGCTGTGAAGCCGGGCGACGTGGTCACGAGCATGAGCGGCCAGACCATCGAGATCCTGAACACCGATGCGGAAGGGCGCCTGATCCTGTGCGATGCGCTGACCTATGCCGAACGCTTCAAGCCGAAGGCGGTGGTCGACATCGCGACCCTGACCGGCGCCTGTGTGGTGGCGCTGGGCGGCGTGCGCAGCGGCCTGTTCGCGACCGACGACGACCTGGCGCTGGCGCTGCAGGCGGCCGGCGATGCGGCGCTCGACCCTTGCTGGCGAATGCCGCTGGACGATGAATACGCCGAGGGCTTGAAAACCAACTTCGCCGATGTCGCGAACGTCGCTGGCCGGGCCGGCGGGGCCGTGAATGCAGCCAAGTTCCTGCAGCGCTTCACGACCGCCTACCCTTGGGGTCACCTGGACATCGCCGGCACCGCCTGGAAAGGCGGCGCTGCCAAGGGTTCGAGCGGCAGGCCGGTCGGCTTGCTGGTGGAGTTCATCATGGGACAGCAAAACGAGCCGCAGGCGAAACCGACGCGGAGCCCGCGGAAAGCGGCGGGCAAGGCGTCGACGCGCGGCAAGTAGGCCCATGACCGAGGTGGCTTTTCATTTCAACGCCCCGGACAAGCTGGGCTACGCCTGCCGACTGCTGCGCAAGGCCGTGGCGACCGGGTCGCGCGTGATGGTCACCGGGCAGCCCGACACCCTGCGCGAGCTCGACGTCGCGCTCTGGACCTTCGCCCCGCTGGAATTCCTGCCGCACTGCTATGGCGACGTCACGCCCGTCGCACTCGCCGCCTCGCCGGTGGTGCTGTCGGAATCGGTCCGGTCCGCGCCGCACCACCAGGTGTTGCTGAACCTCGGGAGAGAGGTTCCGGCGGGGTTCGAAAGCTTCGAGCGCCTGATCGAGCTGGTGGCAAGCGACGAGGAAGACCGGCAGCTGGGTCGCGAGCGCTGGAAACATTACACGGACCGCGGCTATGAAATCGCCCGCTACGACATGTCCGCGAGCAGGGCCTGATGGCGACCCGCACCCCTCCGCGCTTCGTGCCGACCCTGACCGAAGTGGTGCGCACGCAAGGAGCGAGACTGGCGCCATTGCCCTCGCCGCCGGCGGCGGCGTCGGAAGAGCAGCTGGTGCATCGCATCATGCAGCGGGTCGACCTGAGCCTGGAACGCCGGCTGCGGGAGGCCATCGCCACCACGGTGCTGGACCAGACCCGGCTGCTCGCGCCGTTGCTGCGCGAGGAGATCGAACTGGTGGTGCGCGAGAGCGTTTCGCAGGCGCTGGCCGACGAACTCAGCGCCACCCGCAACGACCCGCGGACCTGACGCCGGCTGGCCTCGGCGGCGACGCAAGGGACGCCGAATCACAACCCAAGACTTTCCCCTATGGTTCGGGTCCGGAAATTGCGATATGTTCGCCGCCGTTGAGTCATAAAAGATTCTCAACCTATTTCCCTACTCTGGAGGTTCTATGAAAGTGAAGATGAAACTGACGGTCGCCGCCGCGATCGCCGCCGCTGCAAGTCTTGCGTCCGCGCAAGACCAGGTGGTCAAGATCGGGCATGTGGCTCCAATGTCGGGCGGGCAAGCCCACTACGGCAAGGACAACGAGAACGGCGTGCGCATGGCCATCGAGGACCTCAACGCGCAGAACATCACCATCGGCGGCAGGAAGATCAAGTTCGAGATCCAGGCCGAAGACGATGCCGCCGATCCGAAGCAGGGCACGGCCGTCGCACAAAAACTGTGCGACGCCAAGGTCGCCGGCGTGGTCGGCCACCTGAATTCCGGCACCACCATCCCCGCCTCCAAGGTCTACAACGATTGCGGCATCCCGCACGTGACCGGCGCCGCCACCAACCCGAACCTGACCAAGCCGGGCTACAAGACCACCTTTCGCATCATCGCCAATGACAACGCGCTGGGTTCCGGACTGGCCTTCTACGCGGCCGATGCGCTCAAGCTCAAGAAGGTCGCCATCATCGACGACCGCACCGCATATGGCCAGGGCGTCGCCGAGGTGTTCAAGCGCACCGCCACGTCCAAGGGCATGCAAGTGGTCGACGAGCAGTTCACGACCGACAAGGCCACCGACTTCATGGCCATCCTGACGGCCATCAAGGCCAAGGCGCCGGACGCGATCTTCTACGGTGGCATGGACGCCCAGGGCGGCGCGATGCTGCGCCAGATGGAGCAACTCGGCCTGTCGAACGTCAAA
>JAJAZH010000146.1 GCA_026785815.1 Ramlibacter sp.
GTCCTGGTCAGGAGTGGAATTCCATCCGCGCCGACATCGTCCGGTGGCCCTCGTGATCGCGAATCCACAGCGCAGCCGCATCGCTGCCTTCGCGCCGGCCACAGACGTCGAACGGGTGCAGGTCGAACACCGGCTTGAGCGCCCGGAACGAGAACGAAGCGGCGCGGCGCCCGGAAAATTGCCGCGCGCCCAGCCCCGCTAGCAGCGTCGCCAGCAGCGGTCCATGCACGATCAGCCCGGGATAACCCTCGACCCCGGTCACGTAGCGCCGGTCGTAATGGATGCGATGGCCGTTAAAGGTGAGCGCCGAATAGCGAAACAGCAGGACGTCGTCGGGCGTCACCTGATCGCGCCAGTCGCCTTCCGGCGCGCTGTCGGCGGCCGGCGCGGCGGCGCCGGGGGCGGCCTCGGGCCGATAGACGATGTCGTGGAACTCGCGCAGCGCCAGGCCGCGCGGCGAGCTGACCTCATGGCGCACCCGCACGAAACACAGTTCGCCACTGCGCCCCGACTTGAAGCTCACATCGTCGAGGGTCGACGTGCGGGTGATCGCATCGCCAACGCGCAGCGGCTCGAAGAATTCCAGCTGACCGCCGGCCCACATCCGCCGCGGCAGGGGCACCGGCGGCAGGAAGCCGCCGCGCTTCGGATGGCCGGCGGGCCCGAGCTCGGACTGCAGCGCCGACGGCAGGAAATACAGCCAGTGCCAAAGCGGCGGCAGCTCGGCGCAGCCGGCTTCGACCGGCAGGTCCAGCGTGGCACGCAGCATGCGCATCGGCGCCGGGGTCACCAGGTCGTGCAGCGTTTCAGTGCGGCCGATCCAGGCTTTCAGTTCATCGGTGTTCACGGCAATCATCACAGCAGCAAACAGGCGACGCAGGCGACAGCAGTGGGCGCCAGAGCGCCCACTAGCAACCCGCCGGCGCCGATGGATTCGTCGTTGAAGCCCCGCCGCAGCAACGCCACGCCGGCGGGATTGGGGGCGTTCGCGATCACCGTCAGGCCCCCGCCTGCCACCGCGCCGGCCACCAGCATGTAGCGGCTCTCATCAGGGATCCGACCAGCGGCACCAGCGCCAGGCCAAGCCAGATTTCCGTCACCTCGCTGCGACCCGGCAGTTGGCGCGCCAGCAGCGACAGCGCGGCCTGCACGAACAGCAGCACCGGCCTGGATGCGGCCACCACCATGATCACAAACACGAACAGCGGCTCGGTGAACTTGCGCGACTCGGCGTACGCCACGGCGGTCGAACCGCCGGCGACCAGCGCCATCGCGATGATCAGCACCATGGCCCAGAAACCGAACACCACCTCCACCTCGCCCAACAGGTGGAACAACCCGGCGTGGCGGGCATGACGCCGGGCCAGTCGCTCGAACAGCCTGGTGGAGAAAGTGTGGATCAGCGCGGCGGCAAACAGCGCGGCGGCGATCGCTTCGATCGGTTGAGTTGGCATCGGTCTGCTAGTCTTGCACAAATCCCGAGTCAAGCCGTCATGCAGAGTCCGATCCGCGTCCTCCACGGTGTCCGAGTCCTCAGCCTCGCGCTGAACCTGCCCGGCCCCGCCGCGCTGATGCGCTGCCGGCAGATGGGCGCAACCTGCGTCAAGCTCGAGCCGCCCTCCGGCGACCCGATGCAGCACTACAACCCGGCTGCTTACGGCGAGCTGCACGACGGTGTGAAAGTGCTCGCCGCCGACCTGAAGACCGAGGCCGGGCAGAAGCTGCTGCAGCGCGAACTGGCCCGGACCGACGTGCTGCTCACCTCGTTCCGGCCGTCGGCGCTGGAAAAACTGGGACTGGGCTGGAAGCAGCTGCACACCCTGTACCCGGCGCTGTGCCAGGTGGCGATCGTCGGCGCGGGCGGCGCGCGGGCCGAGGAGCCGGGCCACGACCTGACCTACCTCGCCGACAACGGGCTGGTGCCCGGGCTGGAGCTGCCAGCGACCCTGTACGCCGACATGAGCGGCTCGCTGATGGCCAGCGAGGCCGTGCTGCAGGCCGCCCTGGTGCGCAACGAGCGCTATGCCGGCAGCGGCGACAACCATCCCCAGGGGGTGTTCATCGAGGTCGCGCTGGCGGCTGCGGCGGGCTACCTCGCCCTGCCCCGCGATTGGGGGTTGACGCGACCGCACGGCGCGGTGGGCGGCTCGCATGCCGGCTACAACGTCTATCCGTGCCAGGACGGACGGGTCGCCGTGGCGGCGCTGGAACCGCACTTCGCTGCAGCGCTGTGCCGGGTGGCGGGGGTCGCAAGCGCCGACGCCGCCGCCATGCTGCAGACGGAAACGCGCGAAGCGATCGCGGCGTTCTTCCGGTCCCGCAGCCGAGCCGAACTGGGACGGCTGGCGCTGGAACACGACATCCCCCTGCACTGCATGGAATGACACGCGATTGCGCGTGGGAAGGCTCGGTCGGTGGGCGGTTGCAGGCCTGCCTCGAGCCCGCAATCCCGCTTAAACTGCCTCGTCTACATTCCGCCGCGTCACAGTGCAAACGAATTCCGGGATCAACGTTCTTCTGGTCGATGACGAACCGGCCAACCTGCTGGCCCTGGAGGTCGTGCTGGAACCGCTCGGTGCCAAGCTGGTGCGGGCCGGTTCGGGCGAGGACGCGCTGCGCAAGCTGCAGGACGCCGAGTACGCCGCCATCCTGATGGACGTGCGGATGCCAGGCATGGACGGCTTCGAAGCCGCCAAGCTGATCCGTTCGCGCCGGCGCTCGCGCACCACCCCGATCATCTTCGTCACCGCCGACGGCTCCGAACTGTCGATCGAGGAAGCCTATTCGATGGGCGCGGTCGACTTCCTGACCAAGCCGCTGATGCCGGCGATCATCAAGGCCAAGGTCGCCTTCTTCATCGAACTGCAGCGCGGCAAGGACGAGTTGCGGGCGGCCGAGCGCCGCGCCACCCAGGAGCGGGGGTTCCTGGCCGCGGTGCTGGAGGCGATCGAGGACGGCGTGGTCGCCTGCGATGCCGACGGCCGGCTGACCCTGTTCAACCGGGCCACGCGCAGCTTCCACGGCCTGCCGCAGGAGGGCCTGCTGCCCGACCAGTGGGCCGACCGCTACAGCCTGTTCCGGGAGGACGGTCGCACGCGGCTGCCGCTGCCCGAGATTCCGCTGGCGCGGGCGCTGGCCGGCGAACTGGTGAGCAATTCGCGGATGGTGATCGCACCCGAGAATGGCCCGGTGCGGACGGTGGTCGCCAGTGGCCGGCCGCTCTACGACGAGGAAGGTCTGAAACTGGGCGCGGTGGTCTCGATGCACGACGTCACCGCCGTGCGCGAGGTGGAAGCCGCCCGCGAGGCGGTGGTGCGGGAACAGGCGCGGCGCGAAGAGGCAGAGGCTGCGGCCGGCGTGATCGCTGCCAGCAAGGAGCGGGTCCGGCTGGCGACGGAAGCTGGCGGCCTCGGGGTCTGGGTCTGGGAAACCGCGACCGACAAGGTGGTGTGGGAGCACGACTGGCTGTACGACCTGTTCGGACTGCCCAGGGGGTCCGAGCCGATCAACGGTGCCCGCTTCCTGGCCGAGTTCGTCCACCCCGACGATGCGCCGGCCTTCGTGCTGGCGGCCGCCGCCACCAACGAACGCGGTGAGCCGTTTCACTTTGTCGGCCGGATCTTCCGCCATCCCGACCGCGAGCTGCGCTGGCTCGAATTTCGCGGGAACCGGCAAGTCACTTCCGGGAACCTGCCGCTGCGAATCCTCGGGACCGCCGCCGACATCACCGAGCGGCACCGCTTCCAGGAGTTGCTGCGTGCCAGCGAGGAGCGCTACCGCGCCCTGTTCAATTCGATCGACCAGGGTTTCGCCTTGATCGAGATGCAGTTCGACGCGTCCGGGCGGGCGGTCGACTACGTTTTCCTCGAAGTCAATCCGGCCTTCGCCAAACAGACCGGCTTGCGGGATCCGGTGGGCATGCGCATCCGTGAAGTGATGCCGGCTGTCGAGGAGTACTGGGTCCGAACCTATGGGCAGGTGGCATTGACCGGGGAGCCGATGCGCTTCGTCAACGAGGCGAAGTCGCTCCAGCGCTGGTTCGATGTCTACGCGACCCGGCTCGGCGGGCCGGGCAGCCGCATCGTGGCGCTGCTGTTTTCGGACATCACCGACCGCAAGCGCGCTGACGACGACCTGCGGCGGCTGGCCGACGAGTTGGCCGAATCCGATCGCCGCAAGACCGAATTCCTGGCGACGCTGGCCCACGAACTGCGCAACCCGCTGGCGCCACTGTCCAACGGGCTGCAGATGATGCGCCTGTCGGTGACCGATCCGGTGGCCCTGGAAAAGACCCGCAGCATGATGGAGCGGCAGATCACGCACCTGGTGCACCTGGTCGACGACCTGCTCGACGTCGCGCGCATCTCGACAGGCAAGGTCGACCTGAAGAAAGAGCGGGTCGACCTGCAGACCATCGTTGCCAGCGCAGTCGAAACCAGCATGCCGCTGATCGAGGCCGGCCGGCACGAGCTCAAGGTCAACCTGCCCGATGAAGTGCTGCAGCTTGAAGTCGACCTGACCCGGGTGGCGCAGGTGGTCAGCAACCTGCTGAACAACGCAGCCAAGTACACCCCCGCGCGCGGCCGCATCGGACTGTCGGCGCAGCGCGAGGGGAGCCAGGTGGTGATTGCCGTGACCGACACCGGGATCGGGATCCCGGCCGCATCGATGCCGACGGTGTTCGAGATGTTCACCCAGGTCGGCCGCAACATGGAGCGCGCGCAAGGCGGGCTGGGGATCGGCCTGTCGCTGGTGCGGCGGCTGGTCGAGCTGCACGGTGGCACGGTCAGCGCTGCCAGCGACGGCGTCGGCCGCGGGAGCACCTTCACGCTCCGGTTGCCGTTGCTGATGCTCGATGCGCCGGCCACGCCAGTTCATGCACCGAAAGCCGGGCTCGAGGTGCCGACGGATCCGAGCCTGCGGGTGCTGGTGGTCGACGACAACATCGACGCCGCCGACACTCTGGCGGCGCTGCTCGAGATGAGCGGGCACGCCATCCGTGTGGCCAACGACGGTGACCAGGCGATCGAGATGGCGCAGGACTTCCGGCCGCAAGTCGTTTTCCTGGACATCGGGCTGCCGGGAATGAACGGCTATGAAGTCGCCCGCCGGCTGCGGCAGATGCCGGGCATGGAGGGCGCAGTCCTGGTGGCAC
>JAJAZH010000147.1 GCA_026785815.1 Ramlibacter sp.
AAAAGCCCCTGACCATGAAAGTCAGGGGCTTAGCTGTGAGTGGTGCCGGAGAGATGAATCGAACACCCGACCTTCTCATTACGAATGAGCTGCTCTACCGACTGAGCTACACCGGCAATTTTTTCCTAGCCTCGAATTATACCGTCGGGTGGTAGCCGGTGACCCGCTCGACTTCGTTGCGGCTGCCCAGGATCACCGAGACCCGCTCATGCAGTTTGGCGGGCTGCACGTCGAGGATCCGCTGCTTGCCGTTGGTGGCGGCGCCGCCGGCCTGTTCGACCAGCCAGCCCATCGGATTGGCCTCGTACATCAGGCGCAGCTTGCCGGGCTTGTCCGGCTCGCGCTTGTCCCAGGGATACAGGAAGATGCCGCCGCGGGTCAGGATCCGGTGCACGTCGGCCACCATCGACGCGATCCAGCGCATGTTGAAGTCCTTGCCGCGCGGCCCGTCCTGGCCGGCCAGGCACTCCTGGACATAACGCACCACCGGCGCGGCCCAGTGCCGCATGTTGCTCATGTTGATCGCGAACTCGCGGGTGTCCTCCGGAATCCGCATGTGCTCCTGCACCAGCACGAACGAGCCCTGTTCGCGATCGAGCGTGAACATCGCGACCCCGTCCCCGACCGTGAGCACCAGCGTGGTCTGGGGTCCGTAAAGGCAGTAGCCAGCAGCGACCTGGCGGTTGCCCGGCTGCAGGAAG
This sequence comes from Ramlibacter sp., assembly GCA_026785815.1. Classification (GTDB taxonomy): domain Bacteria; phylum Pseudomonadota; class Gammaproteobacteria; order Burkholderiales; family Burkholderiaceae_C; genus Ramlibacter. Next base: position 702 of record JAJAZH010000147.1, read on the forward strand.
TCCTGCTCGGACACGCCCGGCCCCTCGGGCTTTTTCAGCACGCTGAAGATGGTGCCGATGGTGACGTTGACGTCGATGTTCGACGAGCCGTCGAGCGGGTCGAACAGCAGCAGGTATTCGCCCTGGGGATAGCGGTTGGGCACCACGTAGATGCCGTCCATCTCTTCCGACGCCATGCCGGCCAGGTGGCCGCCCCATTCGTTGGCCTCGACCAGCACCTCGTTGGCGATGATGTCGAGCTTTTTCTGCATCTCGCCCTGGACGTTCTCGCTGCCGGCGCTGCCGAGCACTCCGCCGAGCGCGCCCTTGTTCACCGCCTGGCTGATGCCCTTGCAGGCGCGCGCCACCACTTCGATCAGCAGCCGCAACTGCGACGGGATATGACCGTCGACCCTCTGCTGCTCGACGAGGTAGCGGGTCAGGGAAATACGTTGGGACATTGCGCTCCTTGGTTCTGTCATCGACGGCCCCGACCGGGACTGGGGCTTTGTCATTCCCTTCCGGCCCCGGGATCATGGGCTTTGTCATCCCGGGCTTGAACCGGGATCCATGCTGGCACGCCCATGTGGATCCCGGATCGAGTCCGGGATGACAATTAAGTTTCAGTCGGCGAGCGCGCGCGTCACGACCTCGCGCACGTCATTGCTCAGGTCCGGCTTGGCGGCAACGCGCGCGATCGCTTCGCGCGCGGCGCCGCGCATCGGTTCGACCAGCTTCTTCCAGCGGTCCAGCGCCCGCGCCAGCCGGGCCGCGACCTGCGGGTTGATGGCATCGAGTTCCAGCACCCGGTCGCTCCAGAACACGTAGCCGGCGGCGTCGGCACGATGGAACGCGCCCGGATTCGCGCTGCAGTAGCTGAAGATCACGCTGCGGGCGCGATTGGGGTTGCGGATGTTGAAGTCGGCATGCTGCATCAACTGCTTCACCGCCGGCAGGACGTTGCCGCCGCGGTCCGGCGCGCCGGCCTGCAGCGCGAACCATTTGTCCAGCACCAGCGGCTGGTCCTTGAAGATGGTGTGGAAGCGCAGCAGCGCCTGCGCCGCCAGCGCGTGACCGCTGATCACCAGCGCCGCCAACGCGTTGAAGCGGTCGGTCATGTTGGACGCGTCCTTGAAGCGCTGGTAGGCCTTGCCGGGCCAGACATCCGACGCTCCGGTCGCGGTCGAATGGCCGGCGAGCCGCGCTGCCAGGCAAAGATGCGTCAGCGCCATGCCGGTCAGCGCCCGCCGTCCCGACGACACCGGATCGGGGTGGTAGGCGCCGGTGTCGCTGTGGTGCTCGAAGGCCCACTGCCAGTCGTCGTGCAGGGCCAGCGCGAATTGCTCGCGCATCGCTTCGCGCACCGCGTGAATGCGTTGCGGGTCGACCTGGTCCAGCTGCTCGGCGAGGTAGGTTTCGGCCGGCAAGGTCAGCACCAGTTCCTTGAAGGCGGCGTCCAGTGTCGGGTGCCGCAGGATCGCGCGCATGGCGTCGACGTAGGGCGCGTCGAGCACGATCTGCCCGGCGCCGAGTCCGCTCTGGCCGATGAACGACAGGGCCCGGCTCACGGCCAGTCGCTGGCCGGCTTCCCAGCGGTTGAACGGGTCGGTGTCGTGCGCCAGCAGCGACAGCAACTGCGCGTCGGTGTAGGCGTGTTCCAGCACCACCGGCGCCGAGAACCCGCGCAGGATCGACGGCACTGGTTCGGATCCGATGCCCTCGAAAGTGAGCGTTTCGCTGGCCTGGGTCAGGACATGCATGCGGCTGGCCACCTGGGCGCCGTCGGCGCCGAGCAGGCCAAGCCCGACCGGAATCACGAACGGCTCCTTGTCCGGCTGTCCCGGAGTCGCCGGGCAGCTCTGCGACAGCGTCAGCTGATAGACGCCGGTCACCGCGTCGTAGTGCGACACCGCCTTGACCCGCGGCGTGCCGGCCTGGCTGTACCAGCGCTTGAACTGCGGCAACAGCTGCTCCAGCTGCGAGCCGGGATTGGCGTCGGCGATGGCCTGCGAGAAATCGTCGCAGGTCACCGCATGCCCGTCGTGGCGCTGGAAGTACAGCGTCATGCCTCGCGCGAAGCCATCGCGCCCGACCAGCGTCTGCATCATGCGCACCACTTCGGCGCCTTTTTCGTAGACCGTGACGGTATAGAAGTTGTTGATCTCCAGGTACTGGTCGGGTC
>JAJAZH010000148.1 GCA_026785815.1 Ramlibacter sp.
GCCCGCAGGGTTTCGAGGTCGGCATTGAGCTTGGTGCGCGAATAGCGGTCGGCCTTGGTGTACCAGCTCAGGAAGCCGCCGGTCTCCAGGTCGAACAGCCCGCGCAGGGTGGACTCCGGGAACGCCCGGTTGCCGACGATGCGGATGTCCTTGATCTTGGCCGGCTCGCCCTCGCTCACGCTGAAGGTGAGGTTGACGCGGTTGCGCTCGATTGGCGTCACAGTGGTGACGACCTCGGCGCCGTACAGGCTCTTGTTGATGTACTGGCGCTTCAATTCCTGTTCGGCGCGGTCGGCCAGGCTCTGGTCGTAAGGCCGGCCTTCGGTCAGGCCGATCTCGCGCAGCGCTTTCTTCAGCACGTCCTTGTCGAACTCGCGCGAGCCGACGAAATCGACGTCGGCCACTGTCGGCCGCTCCTCGACGATCACCACCAGCACGTCGCCGGCGGTTTCCAGGCGCACGTCCTTGAACAGGCCGAGCGCGAACAGCGCGCGGATGGCGGCCGAACCCTTTTCGTCGCTGTACTGCTCACCGACCCGCAACGGCAGCGATGCGAACACCGTGCCGGGCTCGACCCGCTGCAGGCCCTCAACCCGGATGTCCTTGACCGTGAACGGATCCACGGCCCAGGCGGTGTTGGCGGCAAATGCCAGCGCGATCAACGCCGAAACAGAACGCACGCGAAAGCGCTGGAGTTGTTTTTTCATGAATCAGGTGGGCCCGATCCGGCTCTCGTGGGCCGGGTTTCGTTGTGCGGAAAAAGGTTAACCAAGAAGACGGTTGACGTCGTTGAACAGCGCGATCGACATCATGACCAGCAACACTGCCACGCCGCCGCGCTGCAAGCGCTCCATCCAGGCGTCAGAGACACTCTTGCCGGTGACTCCCTCCCAAAGATAATACATCAGGTGCCCGCCATCGAGCACCGGCAACGGCAGCAGGTTCAGCACGCCGAGGCTGACGCTGATCAGCGCCAGAAACATCAGATACTGGGTCAGGCCCAGGCTGGCCGATTTGCCCGCGTAGTCGGCGATGGTGAGCGGCCCGCTCAGGTTCTTCAGCGACGCTTCGCCGATGATCATGCGGCCCATCATTCGCAGCGTCAGCACCGACACTTGCCAGGTTCGCTCGACGCCCTTCCACAGCCCTTCGAACACGCCGTAGCGAACGGTCACGAACACCGGCGGCGCGCCGACGAATGCGCCGATCCGGCCCACGGTCACCGTGCCGTCGCGCACCGCCTGCGGAGCCACCGGCAACTCGAGCGTCTGGTTGCCCCGCCGCAGCTGCCAGACCGAGCTGACGCTGTTACCGCCGTCGACCGCGGCCCGAATCATTTCGCGCAACTGCTGGCCATCGACCACCGGCTTGCCGCCGACGGACAGCACCAGGTCGCCCTTGCGCAAGCCGGCCTTGTCGCCGGCGCCGCCCACTACCAGGTCACCGATCACCGGCGGCGTGTAGGGACCGAGAATGCCGACCTTGCGAAACAGCTGCGCATCGGCATCCTTGACCTGGAGCTGGCTCAGAGGCAGCAGCAGCTCGCGGCCACCGCCCTGCGGGCCAGTCACCACCAGCCGCACGTCCTGGCCGTCCAGGGCGCCTCGCGTCAGGAGCCAGCGCAGGTCCTCGAACGATGCCACCGTGCGCAGCGGATCGCCTTCGAGCGCAGCCTGCTCCACCTTCTCGCCGCCCTGGATGCCGGCTTGCTGCGCCATCGAGCCCGCCACCGGGCTGGCCAGGACCGCCGTCGGCTCCTGCACGCCATACCAGTTGACGATTGCGTACAGCAGCACTGCGAGCAACAGGTTGGCCGCCGGGCCGGCCGCGACGATTGCGGTGCGGGCGCGCAGCGACTGGGTGTTGAAGGCCTGGTGGCGTTCTTCGGGCGCGACCGGGCCTTCGCGTTCGTCGAGCATCTTGACGTAGCCGCCGATCGGGAATGCACCGATCACGAACTCGGTCGACTGTCCCGGTCGCGGCTTGCGGGGCTGCCAGCGGTACAGCACCTTGCCGAAGCCGACCGAAAAGCGCAGCACCTTGACCCCGCAAGCCACCGCGACCCGGTAATGGCCGTATTCGTGAACGGCGATCAGCAGGCCCAGGGCGACGATGAAAGCGACGATGGTCAGCATGGAAATTCCTTTGCCCTCAGGCGCGCAGCCGCGCCACTGTCCGCTGCGCGGCCGACCGCGACTGCGCGTCGATCGCCAGCAGGTCCTGCAGCGTTGTCGGCTTGGAGGGCGCGACCGCCTCCAAAGTTGCGAGATTCACCGAATGGATCTGGTCGAAGCGGATCTGCCGCTCCAGGAACGCGCCGACAGCCACCTCGTTGGCGGCGTTCAAAACTGCCGTCGTGCCCGGCGCCGCCCTGAGCGCATCCCATGCCAGCTGCAGGCCGGGAAAGCGCTCCCGGTGGCCGTGCCCTTCGATCGATTCGAAGCTCATGTCGGCCAGGCTGGCGAAGTCGATGGCCTGGGCGCCGGACTCGACCCGCTCCGGCCACGCCAGCCCATAGGCGATCGGCACCCGCATGTCGGGCGTGCCCAGCTGCGCCAGCACCGAGCTGTCGCGGTACTGGACCATGGAATGGATCACGCTCTGCGGGTGGATCACCACCTCCAGCCGATCGGGCTGCAGCCCGAACAGATAGCGGGCCTCGATCACCTCGAGCGCCTTGTTCATCATGGTCGCCGAATCGACCGAAATCTTGCGCCCCATCACCCAGGTCGGATGGGCGCAGGCTTCCTCGGGGGTCACGTTGCGCAAGGTTTCCCGGGCCCGGGTGCGAAACGGCCCGCCCGATGCGGTGAGGATGATCTTCTCCACCCTCGCCTCCCAGGTCGACGGGTCTTGCGGCAGCGACTGGAAGATGGCCGAGTGTTCACTGTCGATCGGCAGCAGTGTGGCACCGCCCTCGCGAACGGCCGACATGAACAGTTCGCCACCGACCACCAGTGCTTCCTTGTTGGCAAGCAGCAGGCGCTTGCCGGCGCGCGCCGCGGCCAGGCAGGACGCCAGGCCGGCTGCGCCGACGATGGCGGCCATCACCGTATCGACGCTGGCATGCGCCGCGATCATTTCGATCGCCGCCTGGCCAGAGTGCACTTCGACCGTCAGGCCATTGGCTTGCGCCTTGCGCCGCAGCTCGCGGCCGGCAGCCTGGTCGGCCATGACCGCATAGAGCGGCCGGAACTTCGCGACCTGCTCCAGCATCGCGTCGACCTGGGTCGATGCGCTGAGGGCAACCACCTCGAACCGTCCAGGATGGCGCGCGATCACGTCCAGTGTGCTGGTCCCCACCGAACCGGTCGAACCCAGGACGGCGATCCGCTGGATCATGGCCGGGTCAGGCTGACGAGCATCATCGCCAGCGGCAGCGTCGGCAGCAGGGCGTCGACCCGGTCGAGCACGCCGCCGTGGCCGGGCAGCAGGTTGCTTGAGTCCTTGGCCCCTGCGCTGCGCTTGATCAGCGATTCGACCAGGTCGCCGGCCACGCTCATCGCCGCCAGGAAGATGACGGCGATCAGCATCAGCAACCAGCTCTGCACTGCCAGACGCGAGAACAGGCTGGGCACCTGCGCCGCCAGCCGCGTGTCAGCGAGCACCCAGCAGACCGCCAGCACCACCACGCCGAGCATTCCGCCCCAGACACCTTCCCAGCTCTTGCCGGGACTGATCGCCGGCGCCAGCTTGCCCTTGGTGAACTTCAACCCGAAGGTGCGGCCCGCGGCATAGGCGGCGATGTCGGCCACCCACACCAGCACCAGCACCGAAAGCAGGAAGTTGATGCCGATCGCGCGCGCCTGGGCCACCGCCAGCCAGGCCAGCCAGAGCGCCAGCAAGCCGGCGACGACACGCAGCGCCTTGGGGATCTTCGGCCAGCCGGCCACGCCGCCGCGCAGCAGCCATGCGCAACCCAGCACCCAGGCGGCGCCGGCGATGCTCCACAACAGCGGCAACGGCCGGTCGATCAAGCCCAGCTTCCATGACACAGCGCACAAGGCCAGGCAATCGAAGGCCATGAACAGCGAACCTTTCTGGCCGTATCCGTTCAGGCGTCCCCACTCCCAGGCGCCGGCGGAAATCAGCATCAGCGTCACTGCGATGAATGGGACCGGCGACGGGTAGAACAGCGCCGGCAGCAGGATCGCCAGCATGACGACGGCGGTGATGATTCTTTGCTTCAGCATGAGGAGGGGCTGGTGGCGCTGGCAGGACCCGCCGTCAAGCTGCCTGCCTGGCTGTTTTCGGCGCCAGCTGCCCGGACGTTTTGCCGAACCGGCGCTCGCGACCGGCATAGTCGGCGATGGCCTCGTCGATCGCCGCTTCATCGAAGTCGGGCCACAACCGGTCGCTGAAGAACAACTCTGAATAGGCAGCCTGCCAGAGCATGAAATTGCTGATCCGCTGCTCGCCGCCAGTGCGGATCAACAGGTCCGGATCGGGTCCGTGGGACAGCGCCATCGCCCGGTCCAGGCTGGCCTCGGTGATCGGCTCGCCCTTGGTGGCGAGGCTGGCAGCGGCC
>JAJAZH010000149.1 GCA_026785815.1 Ramlibacter sp.
GCGTCAGCATGCTGGCCGCCGACCCGGTGGTGCCGTGCAGGATCAGGACGGGTTCGCCGGTCGGCGCGCCCACGGTCGAGTAATTGAGCCGCAACTCCGGCAGCACCTGGCCGTTGTTGAATTCGAAGTCGCGGACGGTCCAGCTGCCCTCGCGCGGGGTCGGGAAATCAGCGGCCTGCGCCGCCAGCGCCAGCAATGACAAACACGCCAGCAGCGCGCTGCGCCCGAAAATCATCAAAGCTGAGGGCAGGAAAATAGGCTTCGGCATGTCGGTGTCCTTTTTTTTCAGTCGTTGTCACTCTACCCGGGAACGACAGCTCGCCGGCGAGGGTCCTCCCGGTATCCCGGGGCCCATGCACTGCATGCCGGCTTGACCCCACGGCGCAGGCGTGAAGCGACAGAATCGATCCATGCCGAACCTTCCGCCCGCCAGTGCCGCCGCCGACCGCAACAAGCAGACGATCGTCGAGCAGCTCAAGCTGGTGTTGCCGTCGCGCGGGCTGGCGCTGGAGATCGCGGCCGGCACCGGTCAGCACGCAGCCTGGTTTGCCGCGGCGATGTCGAGCTGGGTGTGGCAGCCCACCGACGCCGACCCCGAAGCGCTGCCCGGCATTTCCGCCTGGAGCGCGCATGCGGGTTTGACCAACGTCCGGTCCCCGCTGCTGCTGGACGTCATGGCCACGCGCTGGCCGTCTTCAGGGCCGCCGTTCACCGAACCCTTCGATGCGGTTTATTGCGCCAACATGTTCCACATTTCGCCCTGGGCCAGCTGCGCGGCCCTGATGCATGGCAGCGTCCGGCACCTGGCGCTGGACGGCATCGTGGTCCTCTACGGTCCATTTCTGGAAGACAGCGTGCCGACGGCTGCGGGCAACCTGGCTTTCGACGCCAGCCTGCGCGAGCGCAATCCCCAGTGGGGCCTGCGCCGGCTCGAGGATGTCACCGCGCAGGCCAATCAGGTCGGGTTGAGGCTGCAGTCGCGGCGGGAGATGCCAGCCAACAACCTGCTGCTGGTGTTCGGGCGGGGCCAGTGAGCGCTGCCAGCGCTCAGGCGATCGGTCGCGTCAGGTAAACGGCTTCCTTGCCGACCGTGGCTTCGCGCGACGGCATGAAAAGAGTGCAGTCGTCGACTGGCGCCCGGACTTCCAGGGCGCCGTCGGTGTAGATCAGCTCGCCCTTCCTGAACACCTCGAAGCCGATCACCGGCATGCTGAACCGGAATTGCGGCGTCTTGATCACGTGCGTCTCCAGCAGTTCGAACCGGCGCTGCGGCCTGGCGGCGTGACGCGGGCCGGCCGGTTCGATCAAGCCGAAATGGACCAGGAATTCGAGCGCTACCCCGGTCGCGAGGTCGGCCGACGACTGCAGGAAGTGCTGGCCGCACTCGACCACCATCGCCGTGCCGTGACCATCCGGTCGGCCGTGGCGGCCATGCTGGATCAGCGGCGTGCCGGAGCCCAGGCCGCCCGGCATGACCAGGTGCACGTCCGGCAGGCCGATGGCCAGAGCGACGGCCGCGTTGCGCTCGAACGCCGGGTAGACCCAGAACGGCGGCACGTCCTGCGAAGTGGAGTGGATGTCGAGAATGTGATCGGCGGCAGCGATGGCCGGACGCAGATCTCGGGCCCGGTGTTGCTCCGGGCTGTCGGGCAGCCCGGCAAAGTCCTCTTCGGACCAGATCCGGTTCAGGTTATGCACCAGCTGGCGGCTCTTGAACGGCTCCGACGGGTCGAAGCTGTCGTAGGCGCCAACATTGGCGAAGCTCACCGTCAGCGTCCCGATCCTGGGCCGCACCCCGGTATCCAGTAAATGAGCCGCAGCGACCATCCCGCAGAACTCGTTGCCATGCGTCAGGGCGTTGATGAGCACGTGCGGGCCGGGCCGGCCGGACTCGAACCGGTGGACGTAGTCGATGCCGGTATTGCCCTGGCGATAGGCGCTGAGGTCGCGCGGAAGGATCTGGAAAGGGGCCGATTCGGGGGACATGGGGAAAAACGAGGAGAAATTGAGGGAAGCAAATCTGGAAAGGCAGAAACCGGGCAACGACGGGTCAAAAAAACTTTGTAACTTTTGTTGCAATAAAAGATACTATTAGTTACTATTAGTTTTGTCTAGTAACATATGTGCACCTGAAAGCGCCCCGGGAGGTCCCGAAGGCGAACCCCCGGAGAGTACGCCATGAGCTTCTTCAAACGATTCTTCGCTGCTGGCAACGCGACGCCCGAGGCGTCGTCGAGTTCGCAGCCGGCATCGCATTTTCCGGGCTCCTCGCCCCAATCGCAAAGCCCCATGGCGCAACAAAATGCCAGTCGCCGGGAGCTGTTGCGGCTGGTTCTGCGCGACACCCTCAACCGCACCGGCATCCCGACCTCGTGGGTCAGCGCTGACCTGCTGGCCGCCACCTCTCGCGGCCGTGAGCCCGGCATCCATGTGCGTTTCCTGATCAAGCACTGGGATCCGCGGTTGATGCTGCACGGCATCGCGTTCCAGAACGTCTACAAAAAGCGGGTAATGACCCTCGAGCCGCAGGCCGAACGCTGGCTGATCGGCATCTCTTGGCAGTTTTCGCTGCCCGACGATTCGCTGTGCCCGCCCATGCCGCATCCCGGTATCTGGACCTCGAGCATTCCGGGCGCAGTCTTGGCGGGCGCCGAGGCCGCGGAAATGGATGGAGAGCAGGCCGACCTGCTGGGCGGCTCGATCGTGATTTCGGGGCCGGCCGCAACTCCCGATTCGTCCGCGGCAAGGCCGGCTGCCGCGGCCGCTCGTGTCCCGGCGCGTGAGGCGGTCGATCCACGCGCGGAAGCAAAGGCTGACCTCGAACGGCTGTTCGCCGTTCGCGATGACGACCTCAAACGCGCCCAGGCCGCGACCCAAAGAC
>JAJAZH010000150.1 GCA_026785815.1 Ramlibacter sp.
AAGGTGAAGGCATGGACGAACAGGCCGGCGGCATGCGCATTTTTCACGACGTCGCTCGGCGGCAACAGCACCCGGTCTCGTTCGTCGATCAGGCCGTCGCCGTTGAGGTCGTCCGGCTTGCCGTCGTTGTTGGCATCGACCTGCTTCGACGAGATCAGGTACGGCTTCCAGGGCCCGATGCCATCGGCATAAGTCTTGATGGCCGCCAGGCCGGCCGGCGTCACCATGTCGGGGAAGGTGCGCGGATCCCTGGCCACGGCGAAGTCGTACGGCTTGTCGTAGGGCGCGGCCAGCGTGATGTTGCCGGTCGGGCCGACGTCGTCGGCGTCGATCAGCTGGACCAGCCGGATTGCGGTCTTGGTGCGCAGGTACTTCAGGTTGGAGACCTCGAACGACTGCACGATCACCGGCGAGCTCTTGGCGGTGTAACCGTAGCTCGCCAGCACCGCCAGCAGCCGGTCTTCCAGCGCCAGGTTGAGGCCCACGTGATAGGTCGGATGCTTGGTTTCGGGATAGACGCCCACGGTCCGGTTGAACTTCGCGCCTTCGGTTCGGGCCAGGTCCAGCACCTCGCGCAGCGTCGGGATCGAGAACTTGCCGTTTTGCGACTGGTCGCGCTCGGCCGCCGGCTGCACCGCCCGAAGGGTCTTGATCTCGGCCAGCGTGAAGTCGCTGGCGAACCAGCCGGTTTCGGCCACGCCGTCCACCATCCGGGTGGTCTTGCGGCTGGCGAACTCGGCCCGGGTCGAGACATCCGTGGTGGCGGTGATATTGGGTTCGTGCCGGGCGACCAGTTCGCCGTCCTTGGTGGCGACCAGGTCGGGCTCGATGAAGTCGGCGCCCAGCTCGATCGCACGGCGGTACGACTCCAGGGTGTGCTCGGGCAGGTAGCCGCTGGCCCCGCGGTGGCCGATCACCAGCGGCAGCTTGCCGTCCAGGGTCGGGAACGAGGGGCTGTCGCCGCCGCCGCAGGCAGACAGCGCAGCCAGCGCCAGCGCAATGGCGGGCAGTCGAAATGTTGTCATGGGAAGTCCTCTCTGGGTGTTAACCGATGAGTATGATCGGCGGGTATGACACTTTAAAGAACCTTGACACAGTCGGCCGAACTTTCGGCGATCCAGCTGCTCCCTTAATGACATGAAACGCTGGACTTTCGCCCTGGCCCTCGCCCTGGTTGCCGCCTTCAGCTTTGGCTGCGGCTCGCTCGATGAACGACAGCGGGCCTGGATCTTCCAGCCCAGTGACCGGGCCTGGGGCGGCTCGGCCGAACTGGCCCGCGACATGGACGAGGTCTGGATCGACTTCAATTCCGCCGCCACCGAGGCGCCGGCCCGGCTGCACGGGCTCTGGCTGGCCGCCGACGGACCCAGGGCGGCACAGGCCCCGATCCTGCTGTACCTGCACGGGGCGCGCTGGAACGTCGCCGGCTCGGCACCGCGGATCCGGCGCATGCAGGAGCTCGGCTTCTCGGTGCTGGCGATCGACTACCGGGGTTTCGGCAAGAGCACCACTGGCTTGCCGTCGGAGGCGACCGCATACGAAGACGCCCGGGCTGGCTGGGACTGGCTGGCCGCCAGGTATCCGGAGCGCCCCCGCTACATCTTCGGCCACTCGCTGGGTGGCGCCATTGCCATCGACCTGGCGGCGCAGGTGGACGACGAGCGCGGCATCATCGTCGAAGGCACCTTCACCTCGATCTCCGACCTGACCAACACCATGAAGTGGGGCTGGCTGCAGGGCTCCTGGCTCCCGGGTGCGCTGATCACGCAACGCTTCGAATCGGTCAAGAAGGTGGCGAAGATCAACTCGCCGCTGTTGGTGGTGCATGGCGAGAACGACAACCTGATCGCCAGCGCGCTCGGTCGCAAGCTGTACGAGGCCGCCCAGGGCCGCAAGCAGTTCTTGCTGGTCGAAGGCGGCTCGCACTTCAGCACCATGACGCTCGGCCAGGCGCAGTACCGCCAGGCGCTGGCTCAGCTGTTCAGCCTGCGCTGACCACGGGCACGCTTCGGGTCTCTGACGAGGCGCAGTCCTACAAACCGAAGTCGGCATCGCGCGTTGTAGTGAAGCCGGCTATTCGGCTTCAGGAAAATCCACATGAAAAAATCTTTGCTCGCGTTTGCTGCCAGCAGCCTGTTCTTGCTGTCCAGCGCTTCCGTTTTTGCCGCCGCGCACACCGGCGCGATGCCGGCGCCTGGCGCCACTGCCGCGCCGATGGCCGGCAGCACCGCACTGGCCGGCACCAAGGCTGACGCCAAAGCCATGAACCAGAAGGGCGACGACGCCTACAAGGCCGCCAAGGCCGCCTGCAAGCCGATGAAGGGCGATTCCGAAAAGGCCTGCAAGCGCGACGCCAAGCTGGCGCACGACAAGTCCGAAGCCCAGGCCAAGGGCATGCACGAGATGGCCGAAGCCAAGACCGACAAGGAAAAAGCCAAGGTCGTGGCCAAGTACGAAAAAGACATGGCCAAGGCCGAGAGCAAGGCGATGAAGAAGTAAGTCGCAGTCCCGGTCCGCCGGGATTGTCTTATTTAAGCGGCGCCGTTGGCGCCGTTTGCCTTGGTGCGCCGCAGTGCGTCCACCGAAACTAGTGACTCTGCACGACTCCCGCGTCGGGCTCGAGCAGCTCGCCTGCCGAGTCGGTCAGGAGCACGGGCCGTTCGATGCCGGCTGTGCGACTGTCCAGCAAGGCTTGCAGATCGCGCGCCATTGCCCGGAGATCGCTCGCGGCGTTACCTTGCAGAATGAAACTTGGATCGGACATGAGGCGCCTTTAACAGTGATTTGCCGGAAAGTACAGGACGACCGGCTGCCTGCGGGTCGGACGAAGTCGACAGTCTTGTGGGTCAACCGCCCGACCCGGCCCGCAAAGCCTGTGGGCTGCGGCCCTTGTACAGAGCAATAACAAAAAAAAGCCGGGCAAGCCCGGCCTTGGAGGCTTTCGCACCGCTGCCTTCAGTGCTTGCCGCTTTCCTTGAGCACTTGCTTCAGGTCGCCAGCCTTTTCCTGGACCTCGCCGGCCTTCTCGCGCGCCAGGCCCTTGACCTGCTGTTCCTTGCTGCCGACCAGCTTGCCGGCCTGTTGCTGGACTTCGCCGGCGGCCTGGTTCAGATTGCCCTTGACTTGCTGCTTGTTCATTTCAATTCCTTTCGGACAGTTGCGATGGTTCCAAGTTAGATGCGGCGGGTCGGCGAGCACGCCGGCAGTGCGCCTGTCCGTCGGTCATCCGACTCCTACAGCCTCGGTTCGCGCTGCCGCGCAACCATCTGCTAACCTCGCCCGGATGCCCGCCGCGTCTTCCATCAACACGCCAGTGCGCGGCGTCGAAATGGCGCCCTGGACGGTGGTGCTGGTGCTGTCCCTGCTGCTGGGAATCCAGCCGATCACCACCGATCTCTACCTGCCGGCCCTGCCCTCGCTGACCCACAGTTTCGGCGCGCCGGTCTCGCAGGCCCAGCTGACACTCACGGCACTGCTGCTCGCCTTCGGTGTTTCGCAGTTGTTCTGGGGTCCGCTGTCGGACCGCTATGGCCGCCGGCCGGTGCTGCTGGCGGGCCTGGCGGCCTACACACTGGCCTCGATCGGCTGCGTCGCCGCGCCCTCGATGGCGCAGCTGGTCGGCTGGCGCACGTTGCAGGGCGCGGCGATGGGCGCCGCGGTGATGTGCGGCCGCGCCATCGTTCGCGACCTGTACCCGCCGGAGACCGGCGCCCGAGTGATGTCGCGGGGGCTCACTGGGCTGGGCGTGATCGCGTGCCTGAGCGCGCCGCTCGGCGGGCTGCTGGCCGACTGGTTCGGCTGGCGCTATTCGCTGCTGGCGCTGTCCGTGTTCGGCGCTGCCACCTTGACCGTGGTGGCCCTGCGCTTCGAGGAATCGCTGCCGCAGAAAAACCTGCGCGCGCTGCAACCGGCGACCCTCGCGCGGACCTGGTGGACGATCCTGCGGCAACCCACCTTCGTGGCCTGGTCGCTGCTTTCCACGGCGTCGTTCGCCGGGCTGTTCACCTTCCTCGCATCGTCGTCCTTCGTCTTCATCCAGGTTCTCGGGCTGACCCGGACCGAATTCGGCGGCGTGATGTTCGCGATGTCCGCGGTCTACATCGGCGGCACCTTCATCTGCCGCCGGCTGCTGCCCCGCTTCGGCATCCGCCGCTCGGTTGCGATCGCCGGCGCCTTCACGCTCGCCGGCGGGACGCTGATGGGCGTGCTGGCCTGGTCCGGGGTCAGCAGCGTCTGGGCCATCCTGCTGCCGCAAAGCCTGTTCATGCTGGGTCACGCCGTGCACCAGCCGTGCAGCCAGAGCGGCGCGGTCGGGCCCTTCCCGCAGGCGGCCGGAGCGGCCTCGGCGCTCAACGGCTTCCTGATGATGGTGGCGGCCTTCGCCGTCGGCGGCTGGGTCGGCTGGCGGCTGGACGCCTCGGTGCTGGCCCTCACCAACGGCATCTGGTTCTGGAGCGGCGTGATCGCCCTGATCGCGTGGACCCTGGTGCAACGGCATGGCGACCCGCGTCGCGACTGACGCCGGCCGGGTGCTGGCGCTGGCCGGTCCGACCGCATGCGGCAAGAGCGCCGCCGCGCTCGCAATCGCGCGCGAACTCGACGCGGAGATCATCAGCGTCGACTCGGCGCTGGTCTACCGCGGCATGGACATCGGCACCGCCAAGCCGAACCGCGCCGAGCGGCAGCAGGTGCCGCACCACCTGATCGACATCCGCGATCCGCGCCAGCCGTACAGCGCTGCCGAATTCGCCAGCGATGCCCGTGCGCTGATCACGCAGATTCATTCGCGCGGCAAGACGGCGCTGCTGGTGGGCGGAACCATGCTGTACTTCAAGGCGCTCTTCGACGGACTCGACGCCATGCCGCCGGCCGATGCCTCGGTCCGGGCGCAACTCGAGAGCGAGGCCGCCGAGCGCGGCTGGCCGGCCCTGCATGCCGAGCTGCAGCGGGTCGATGCTGTCACCGCCGACCGGCTCCCGCCGCAGGACTCGCAGCGGATCCAGCGCGCGCTCGAGGTGTACCGCGTCTCCGGCCGGCCGCTGTCGAGTTTTCATGCCATGAAGGCTGCGCCGGCGACGGCTCCAGCCGGGCCAGCAGGTCAGTTTGCCGGCGCGACGCCGCTGTTCTCGCTCGAGCCCGAAGACCGCGGCTGGCTCCATGCGCGGATCGCGGATCGCTTCGACGCCATGCTGGCCGCCGGCTTCATCGACGAAGTGAAAGCGCTGCGCGCGCGCGGCGACCTGCATGCAGACCTGCCCAGCATGCGCTGCGTCGGCTACCGGCAGGCCTGGGCTGATCTGGACGAGCAAGAGGCACGCGGATCGGACACGCGCGCTGCTGTAGCCCCGTTGCCCCTGGCCGGGTTGCGCGACCGCGGCATCTTCGCCACCCGCCAGCTTGCCAAGCGCCAGCTCACCTGGCTGCGCGGCATGCCGCAGCGGCGGGTGATCGCCTGCGATGCGCCCGACGCGCTCGACCGCCTGCTGGCGCAGCTGGGGAAATTCGCATGAGCCGCACGGCCGCTCCGAAGGCGCATCGCACCGCAGATCGTAGAGCGGAGGTGACCCAATGAGCCGCCGGGCCGCCCCAAGGCGAATCACGCAGCGCGTAACGCGGAGGGTAGTCCAGTGAGTTTGGTGGTCGACCGGCTCGGCAAGCGCTACGGCGACTCGGTGGTTTTCCGCAATGTGTCGTTGCAGGTCGCGGCCGGCGAGTTCGTCGCCATCGTCGGCGAATCCGGCGTCGGCAAATCGACCCTGTTGAACTGCCTGGCCGGGCTCGACAGCTGGGACGAAGGGACGGTGGCGGTAGCGGGCACCGACCTGGCCACGCTCGACGACGAAGCCCGCGCGCTGCTGCGGCGCCGGCAGGTCGGCTTCGTGTTCCAGGCCTTCCATGTGCTGCCGCACCTGGACGTGGCGCAAAACGTCGCG
>JAJAZH010000151.1 GCA_026785815.1 Ramlibacter sp.
GGACGAGGGCACGCTGGAGGCGGCCTTCAAGGGCCAGCACGGCTGGTACTGGAAGAACCGCGGCGGTCAACCGGTGACGCTGGACCTTTTCACCGAGGGTCAGTATTCCGCGATCAAGCGGGTGTTGTGACCACGGCACCTGGACCACGGCGACGACCGCCCGGACTGCCCGATCCTGGACGGACTGGCGGGCGAGCCGTCGGCGAAAGGCTGATGCAGGCCGGCCTGGTCAGCCGGCGTGCGCAGGCGAGTGGCTGGCGTGCTCGAAGGCCTCGTGGGTGCTGAGAAAGACGCGGCCCTGCATGCGTTGTCCGAGCTCGGTGGGGCGCAACCGGTCCATCACCGGGCCCTTGACTTCGGCCAGGCTCAATTCGATGTTCCGCGCCGCCATGGACCGTTCGAGCTGGGTCAGCACGCCCAGGGCGGTGACGTCGATCTGGTTGACGGCCGAACAGATCAGCAGCACGCGCCGCACAGTGGCGTCCTTTGCCAGCAATGCTTCGATCCGGTCCTCCAGCACGGTGGCATTGGCGAAGAACAGGCTCTCGTCGACCCGCAGCGCCAGCAGGCCAGAAACGGTCTGCACGGCGTGCCGCTCGACATTGCGGAAGTGCTCGGTGCCGGGCACCCGCCCCACCACGGCGATGTGCGGATGACTGCTGCGCCAGACCAGCAGGCCCAGCGAAAGCGTCACGCCGGTCAGGATGCCCGCTTCCACGCCCAACGCGATCACACCCGCCGCGGTGGCCAGCAGCGACAGGGCGTCGGCACGGTCGTAGTGCCAGGCTTGCCTGAATGTGCCGATGTCGATCAACGACGTCACAGCCACGATGATTGTGGCGGCCAGCACCGCGTGCGGAAGATAGTAGAACAGCCCGGTCAGCGCGGCGATCACCAGCGCCATCAGGGCGGCGGAAACCACGCCCGCCAGCGGCGTGTTGGCGCCCGCGGCGAAGTTCACCACCGAGCGCGCGAAGCCGCCGGTGACGGGGTAGCCGCCCGACAGCGCGCTTGCCACATTGGCGGCGCCCAGTCCCACCAGCTCGCGGTTGGGGCGGATGCGTTGCCGCCGCTTGAGCGCCAGCGACTGCGCGACCGACACGCTTTCGACAAAGCCGACCAGCGTGATCAGCAGGGCCGGCAACCAGAGCTGCGCCAGCGCATCCGGGCCGGGCACCGACAGCGCCAGCCGCGGCAATCCCTGCGGCACGGCGCCCACCACGCTGACACCCGCGCTTTGGTCCAGCCTGAACAGGCCCACCACCGCGGTCGAAACGATCACCGCGGCCATCGGCGCCAGTTTGCCCATCACATCCGCCGCCTTGGGCGGCAGGCCCAGACGCTGCAGCGCCGGCGCCAGGTAGCGGCGGGCCAGCAGCAGGAACGCGAGGCTCGCAACACCGATGGCCAAAGTGGCCGGCCTGGTTTGCGGCAGCGCCTCCAGCAGGCCGGTGACAGTCTCCAGCACGCCCGAGCCCGCCACCTTCAGGCCCAGGATGTATTTCAGCTGTCCGACCGCGATCAGCACGGCCGAACCGCTGATGAAGCCGCTGATGACGGGGTGGCTGAGGAAATGGGCGAGGAAGCCCAGGCGCAAGGCGCCGAAGGCCAGCAGCATCACGCCCGAGAGCAGCGACAACTGCATCGCCAGCGCCAGGTACTGCGCCGAACCAGCGGCGGCCAGCGGCTGCAGGGCGCTGGCCGTCATGAGCGAGACCACAGCGACCGGTCCCACCGCCAGGGTCATGCTCGAGCCCAGCAGGGCATAGGCCACGATCGGCAGGATGCTGGCGTACAGCCCGACTTCGGGCGGCAACCCAGCCAGCAGCGCGTAGGCCAGGCTCTGCGGAATCAGCATCACCGTCACGATCAGGCCCGCAGTGAGGTCACCGGCCAGCCATCCCGGCTGGTAGCGGCGAACCCATTCGGGCAGCCAGTTCACAGGTCTGCCGGGCTGGCTGCGACGCTCCGCTGGCGACGGCGCTCGCCCAATTCGAACACCAGCATGCCGGCCAGCATGGCCAGGACGAACACCGCCGCCTTGGGCTGGCCCGAGCCGAGCGACACGATGGCGGGACCGGGACAAAAGCCCGCCAGGCCCCATCCGGCGCCGAACAGCAGGCCTCCCACCACGAGGGGCCGGTCGATGTCGCGCGAGGCAGGCAGGGCCAGCGCGTCACCAAGAAAGGTGGTGGTGCGCTTCTTCGCCAGTGCGAATGCGAACACACCCACCAGGATGGCGCCGCCCATCACCAGCGCCAGCGAAGGATCCCAGGCGCCGAACAGGTCCAGGAAGCCGAGCACTTTGCCCGGGTCGGTCATGCCCGAAAGAATCAGGCCGATGCCGAACAGCAGCCCGACCGCGAATTCAGAAAAGCGATGCATCTGGTTTTCCTTTTCAATTGGTTCGGTCATCAACCGAATGCGTGCCGCACCAGGAATACGGTCAGGAAGCCCGCACCCATGAAGCTGAGGGTGGCCACCAGGGACCGGGGCGACAGGCGCGACAGGCCGCAGACGCCGTGCCCGCTGGTGCAGCCGGAGCCGTACCGCGTGCCCACGCCGACCAGCAGGCCGGCCACCACCAAAGTGGTCCAGCCCGCGTCGATCCGTGGGGCGCTGGACCCGGCGACCAGGAAGTAGAGCAGTGGCGCGGCCAGCAGCCCCAGCAGAAAGGACAATCGCCACCCGCTGTCGCCGGGGACCGGACGCAACAGTCCACCGACGATGCCGCTGATGCCCAGGATGCGGCCGTTCACCAGGATGAACGCGGCGCTGGCGAGGCCCAACAGGATGCCGCCGGCAAGCGACGCCCAGGGCGTGAAGTGAGTCCAGTCTATCGTCATGCTTTCTTCTCCTTCGGTTCGGCGCAGAACTGCGCGTAGAGCACTTTCATCACGGCAATCACCTGCGGGCTGTCGAGGCTGTAGTAGATGGCCTTGCCGTCGCGGCGGGTGCTGACCAGGCCTTCGTCGCGCAACACGCCGAGCTGCTGTGACAAGGTCGGCTGGGCGACGGCGGCCAGCTCTTCAAGCTCGCCGACGCGCCTTTCGCCCTCCACCAGATGGCACAGCAGCAGCAGCCGGTCGGGGTTGGACATGACCTTCATCAGGCGGCAGGCCGAATCGGCCGCGTCGCGCAGGGCAGCAGGGTCTAGCTTGGGTCTGGCAGACATTGGAAATGGCGTCCTGTACTTAATATGTTGATAGATTATATTAGTATAATATGTTTTTCAATCAATGACAGGAGAGTCTCATGACACCGATGGTGGAAAGCTTTTTCGACCCCGCGACGTGGACGGTCAGCTACGTGGTCTATAAAAAGCCGGGGGCTGCCTGCGCCATCATCGATTCGGTGCTGGACTACGACCCGAAGTCGGGGCGCACCGGCACCTCATCGGCCGACAAGCTGGTCGCTTTCGTGCACGAAAAGGAGCTGGCGGTGGAGTGGATCCTGGAAACCCACGCCCATGCCGACCACTTGTCCGCCGCGCACTACCTCAGGCAGGTGCTGGGCGGGAAAATAGCGATCGGCGCCGCGATCACCGACGTGCAGGACGTGTTCAAGCGCATCTTCCACCTGGAAGCGGAGTTCCAGCCGGACGGCCGCCAGTTCGACCGCCTGCTGCAGGACGGGGAGACTTTCGCGATCGGCGCGCTCAGCGCGCAGGCCCTGTCGGTGCCCGGACACACGCCCGCCTGCATGGCCTACCGCATCGGTGACGCGGTGTTCGTGGGCGACACGCTGTTCATGCCCGACGTCGGCACCGCCCGCTGCGACTTTCCGGGGGGCGATGCCCACACCCTGTACCGTTCGATGCGCAAGCTGCTGGACTTGCCGACCGACACCCGGTTGTTCATGTGCCATGACTATCCGCCCGCCGGCCGTGCGGCCGCCTGGGAAACCACGGTGGCGCGGCAGCGGGCCGCCAACATCCATGTGCACGACGGCGTCAGCGAGCAGGAATTCGTGAAGATGCGGTCGGCGCGCGACGCGACACTCGAGATGCCGGTGCTGATCCTGCCATCGGTGCAGATCAACATCCGCGCCGGCGCGATGCCGCCGAAGGAGGACAACGGCGTTTCCTACCTGAAGATTCCGATCAACGCCTTGTGATGGCGCAACCCTGACTGTGATCGGGAGTAGGTTACACATGATGCGCGGCAATGTTCGTTAGCGCACAGAGTCGCCTGGGCATCGACCCCATGCTCCGGCTCTGCGTCAATTGCGAACGGAGACGGTGTGGATCTGCTGGACTGGGCTCGAGGCCCGCTGCTCTATGGGGCCTTGACGATTTTCTTCGGTGCAGTGGGGTGGCGTCTGTTTGCTTTGCATCGGCTGCCCGCGCCGGCTACCGCCGCTCCCGCGCGCAAGGCATTCGGCGCATCCAGCGCGTTGCGGGTCGCGTTGGCGCGGACCTGGCCGCGCGACGGCTTGCCGCAGAGCGCGACGCTCGCGACCTTCAATCCCTATGTGTTCCACATCGGCTTGGCGCTGGTTTTCTTCGGTTACGCGCCGCACATCGCCTTCATCCGCCGGCTGACCGGACTCGGTTGGCCGGCACTGCCGGACCCGGTGATGTACCTGGCTGCTGCCGCCACCATCATCTCGCTGCTGCTCGCACTGATGTTCAGGCTGACCGACCCAGTGCTCAGGAAAATCTCCAGGGCCGACGACATGGTGACCTGGGTCGTCACGATGCTGCCCCTTGTTACCGGTATGGCCGTCGTGAGTGTGCCGTCGTCGATGCTCCCTGACGCCAGCCACACGATCTATCGCAATCCGGTGGCGATTCATCTCTTGAGCCTGGAGTTGCTGCTGGTCTGGTTTCCGTTCGGCAAGCTGATGCATGCGTTCCTGGTCTGGCCCGGACGGATGCGAATGGCCACGTTCTTCGCGCGCCGGGGAGTTCCTCCATGATCGACATGGCCGTGTTCAAGCAGTTCCAGCAGGCCATCACTCACCTGGGCGAGATGGCCAAGCCGGAACCGATCGCCGACGAAGAGCGCGTTGTGCGGGCCAAAGCGCTCATGCGGCGCAAGACCGATCGCGCCCTTGCGCTCGATCTGGAGTCCTGCGTCAACTGCGGTTACTGTTCCGAAGCCTGTCACTTCTACCAATCGACCGGTGAGGCGAAGTACACGCCGAC
>JAJAZH010000152.1 GCA_026785815.1 Ramlibacter sp.
GATCACCACCTCGGGATGGAATCGCAAGGCGGCTTCGACCGCCGCGGCGCCATCGTTGACGAACTGGACCGTGTGGCCCATCAATTCGAGCAGGGCCGTCAGGGTGGCAGCCGCGTCCTCGTTGTCGTCCGCAACCAGGATCCGGAAGCAGGCGGCCGGCGCGACAGCCGGCTGCGCTTCGATCGCTTTGGTGTCCGCCGTGTCGGCAGCGGCAGCGGCAAGCGCCAGCGGCAAGCGCACCTCTAACTCGCTTCCCAGGCCCAGGCCGGCGCTGCGGGCCGTGACACTGCCACCGTGCATTTCCACCAGCCGCCGGGTCAGCGACAGGCCGATCCCCAATCCGCCGCGCGAGCGCGCCAATGCCGATTCGACCTGCGAAAACATCTCGAATACAGTGTCCAGCCGGTCGGCGGCAATGCCGATCCCGCCGTCCTTGACGTTCAGCACCACCTCGTCGCCCTGCCGGCGCACACCGACCTCGATCAGGCCGCCGCGGTCCATGTACTTGGCGGCGTTGTTCAGCAGGTTCATGAAGGCCTGGGCCATGCGGGTCGGGTCGGCGTCGAGCAGCAGCGGCTCCGATCCCAGCGCCAGCGTCAGCCGGTGCTGGCACTCGTCGATCAGCGGCCGGGTCGACTCGACGGCCGCCTCGAGGATGGCGGCGACGTCGACCCGCTCCCGGCGCAACTCGAGCTTGCCCTGGTTGATGCGGCTCACGTCCATCAGGTCGTCGATCAGCCGGCTCATCGCCTGCACCTGGCGATCGATCAGCTCGTAGCCCCATTTCGACTCCGGCGTCGACAGGCCCTTGAGCCGCAACACCTGCACCGCATTGCGCACCGGTGCCAGCGGGTTGCGAAGTTCATGCGCCAGAGTGGCCAGGAATTCGTCCTTGCGGCGGGCAGCGTCGCGCAGCTGCGCCTCGCTCGCCTGCAATGCGTTGGTGCGCTCGGTCACGCGGCGGTCGAGCGTCTCGTTGAGCTCGCTCAGGCGCGATTCGGCATGCCGGCGCTCTGCGACCTCGGACTGCAGGGCGGCATTGGCCACTTCGAGCGCGTGGCCCTTGCGGTGCAGTTCGGCGAACACCGCCACCTTGGAGCGCAGCACCGAGGTGTTGACCGGCTTGTGCAGGTAGTCGACCGCGCCACTGCCGTAGCCTTCGAGGATGTGCTGGTCCTCGTTGTAGTACGCGGTCAGGAAAATGATCGGCACCCGCGCGGTCTTCTTGCGCTCCTTGATCAGGTGGGCCAGCTCGAATCCGGTCATGCCCGGCATCCGCACGTCCAGCACCAGCACGGCGAACTCCTGCGCCATCAGGTGCAGCAATGCTTCCTCGCCGGAGTTGGCGCGGACCAGCCGGTACCCTGGATCGTCGAGCACCGTCTCCAGCACCAGCAAGTTCTTCGGCTCGTCATCGACGATCAGGATGTTGACCCGATCCGCCACGACAGGCGCGACCTCGACGGCGGAAATTGCGCTTCTCACTTCAGGTGCCTTGATCGAGTCACAGGTTCAAACCGATTTCAACGCAGCAGCCACACCCGCATCAGCGACAGCAGCTGGGCGGTGTTCACCGGCTTGGCAATGTCGTCGCTGGCGCCGACATCCAGGCATACCTCCCGGTCGCCCCTCATCGCCCTGGCCGTCAATGCCAGGATTGGCAGCGTGCTTGGCAGCGTGCGGAACTTGGGGTCGGTGCGGATCTCGCGCATGGTTTCGTAGCCGTCCATCTCGGGCATCATGATATCCATCAGGACCAGCACCAGCATCTTGCGCCCGCGCAGCACTGCCGCAGAATTGTGCAGCCGCTCCAGCATCGCCTGCTTGTGCTGCTGCAACTGGGTGGCCACCCGGTGCAGCAACAGGCGGTTTCGTGGTTTACCGGGGCTTTACCAAATCGCGGACGTAGCGTGCTGAATCCCTCAGTGACGCTGCACCCTGTGCAGTCGGTGGCAGCGCAGCGCACCCTCTGGAAGACACTGATGACCGCTGCCGTCCGGGTGGGGACAATCGCAACCTAACCCCAAGGAGACATCGATGACAGTCGGAATCAAGAAGTGGCTGGGCTTGCTGTGCCTGCTGGCTGCGCCGGCGGCGGTCATGGCCCAGGCCTGCCCCGACAAGAACCTGATGTACTGGCAGGCGTTTCCCCCGGGCGGCGAATCGGACCTGTCGGCGCGGCACCAGCAGGTGGTGCTCAAGAAGCGCTGCGCCGCCATCGAGACCATCATCCAGTACAAGGCCGGCGCCGGTGGCGCGTTGATGTGGACGCAGATGAACAGCCTGCCGGGCGACGGCGTCAACGTGGTCGGCATCAACCTGCCGCACATCGTGTTCCAGCCGATCGAAGGCGAAGTGCAGTACAAGACCGCCGACATCACGCCGGTGTTCTGGTTCCACTACACGCCCGACATCCTGGTGGTGCCGGTCTCCAGCCCGTACAAGACGTTCGCCGAGTTCCTGGCCGCCGCCAAGGCGACGCCGGGCAAGATGAACCTGGGCGGCTCGGGCCTGAACTCGGCCAACCATGCCGCCCATGAGCGCATGAATGCGGCGTTCGGCGTCAAGAGCACCTACGTGCCGTACAAAGGCACGGGCGACATGGCGCTGGCGGTGGTCGGCGCGCAGATCGACGGTGCGATGACCTACACGCCGTTCGCGATTACCAACCGCAGCAAGGTGCGGCCGCTGGCGGTGGCGATGGAACGGCGCCATCCGCTGATGCCGGATGTGCCGACCTTCAAGGAGCTCGGGGTCGACTGGGTCGACGGCGCCTATCGCGGCATCGGCGTGCCCAAGTCCACCCCGCCGGAGGCGCGCAAGCGCATGTCGGACCTGTTCCTGGCGCTCAACAACGACGCCGAGATGAAGGATCTGGCGGCCAAGAACGGCTTCGAGCTGGTCAACGTCGGCGTCGAGCAGATGGACGGCTTCATGCGCGAGCGCACCCGGGTCTACACCGAAGGCGCGCGCATGCTGGGGCTGGGCAAGAAGTAGCAACTTGTCATCCCGGCCTTGAGCCGGGATCCAGGCGCTGGATCACCAGTTCAATCAGGAAGCAGCGCCTCTCTTTCTTGATCGACGGTATTGGCATTGGGAAGGTCTGGATCCCGGCTCAGGTCCGGGATGACAGCAACACCTGTGCGACAGCATCGCGTGCGACAGCATCGCCTGCGACAGCATCGCCTGTGTGACAGCGCGCCATTTCCTCGCACCGTAGAATTCCTGCGCCAACCCGCAAAGGTTGGCAGCGTTCTCAGGGCGGGGCGGAATTCCCCACCGGCGGTATCTGCAGCGATGCAGCAGCCCGCGAGCGCCCCGGCCGCGTGCAAACGCTTTCGGGGGTCAGCAGACCTGGTGCGATGCCAGGGCCGACGGTCACAGTCCGTATAAAAGACAAACGCGACAGCTGGCGTCCGTGTGCTTGCACGCGGGCTTCCGGCGTCCGCGCGCGCGCCCTGGTTCTGGCCACCCGTCCAC
>JAJAZH010000153.1 GCA_026785815.1 Ramlibacter sp.
GCGCCGGATCGCGCGGGACGAGGTCTTCGCGGCCGATGAACTGTTGCTGTCGTCGGCGACCAAGGAGGTGCTCCCGGTGGTGAAGCTGGACGACCGGACCATTGGAAACGGCCAGCCCGGCCCCATCTACCAGCGTCTGTATGCCGGCTACCAGCGCGCCAAGCTGGCCTGAACCCATGACCTCTGTCCCGCCCCTGCCCGATCCTGCATCCGCCGCGCCGGACCCGCGCCGCGATTCGCTGATCGACTACCCGTCGCAGTTCCCAATCAAGGTGATGGGCTTGAACGCGGACGGCTTCGTGCACGCGGTGACGCTGATCGCCCGCCAGTTCGACCCCGGCTTCGACGCCACCAGCGTCGAGTTGCGTGACAGCAAGGCCGGCAAGTACCTCGGCGTCACGATCACCCTCACCGCGACCAGCCGCGAGCAGCTCGACGAGCTGTACCGAACCCTGTCCACGCACCCGATGGTGAAGGTCGTGCTCTGACCATGCTGACCCGCGACCTCGGCCGGGTCGCCTGCCTGCCGACATTGCAGGCGATGCAGGAATTCACGGCCGCGCGGGGCCAGTCCTCGGCTGACGAACTCTGGCTGTGCGAACACCTGCCGGTCTTCACCCAAGGCGTGGCTGGCAAGGCAGCCCACGTGCTGGACGCCGGCGAGATCCCGGTGCTGCAGTCCGACCGTGGGGGGCAAGTGACCTACCACGGTCCGGGCCAGGTGGTCGCTTATCCGCTGCTGGACCTGCGGCGCGCCGGGATCTACGTCAAGGAGTATGTTTATCGCCTCGAGGAATCCGTGCTCCGCACGCTGGCCCACTTCGGCGTGACCGGACATCGCCTGCCGGGAGCGCCGGGAATCTACGTTCGGCTGGACGACCCGTTCGCGCATGCGCGCCTGCAAATTCCGGCTGTCAGCCCGGGACCGACCCGGGATCCAGTCGCTTTCGCTGGCCTCGGCAAGATCGCCGCCCTCGGGATCAAGGTCAGCCGCCACTGCACCTATCACGGCGTGGCGCTGAACGTCGCGATGGACCTGGAACCCTTCGACCGGATCAACCCCTGCGGCTACGCCGGGCTGAAAACCGTGGACCTTTCTACAATCGGTGTTTCCACCAGCCTGGATGAAGCGCAGGCCGTGCTGGGCCAGAAGCTCGCCACTCACCTTGCGCCTTGAAGGAAACCATGAGCACCTCCGAAGTCGTCCGCGAAGCGCAGAGCGTCGCCAGCTACAACCCGCTGGCCAAGCAGAAGGCCGCCGCCAAGCTGTCGCGCATCCCGGTCAAGGTCGAACGCGGCGAGGTGCTGAAAAAGCCGGACTGGATCCGGGTGCGCGCCGGTTCGCCGAGCACCCGCTTCTACGAGATCAAGCAGATCCTGCGCGAGAGCAACCTGCACACGGTGTGCGAGGAAGCGTCCTGCCCCAACATCGGCGAATGCTTTGGCAAGGGCACGGCCACCTTCATGATCATGGGCGACAAGTGCACCCGCCGCTGCCCGTTCTGCGATGTCGGCCACGGCCGCCCGGATCCGCTCGATCTGAACGAGCCCGAGAACCTGGCCCGCACCATCGCGCGCCTGCAACTGAAATACGTCGTCATCACTTCGGTCGACCGCGACGACCTGCGCGACGGCGGCTCTCAGCACTTCGTCGACTGCATCCGCCGCACCCGCGAACTGTCGCCCGGCACCACGATCGAGATCCTGGTGCCTGACTTCCGCGGCCGCGACGACCGGGCGCTGGAGATCCTGAAGGCGGCGCCGCCGGACGTGATGAACCACAACCTGGAAACCATCCCGCGCCTGTACAAGGAAGCGCGCCCCGGCAGCGACTACGCCTTCAGCCTGAACCTGCTCAGGAAATTCAAGGCGCTGCATCCGCAGGTGCCGACCAAGAGCGGCATCATGGTCGGCCTGGGCGAGACCGACGACGAGATCCTGCAAACCATGCGCGACATGCGCGAGCACCAGATCGACATGCTGACGATCGGGCAGTACCTGGCGCCGAGCACCAGCCACCTGCCGGTGCGGCGCTACGTTCACCCCGACACCTTCAGGATGTTCGAGGGCAAGGCCCGCGAGATGGGCTTCAGCCACGCCGCCGTGGGCGCGATGGTGCGCAGTTCGTACCATGCCGACGAACAGGCCCACGCCGCAGGCGTGTCAAAAAACTCCGCCGGCGTTGCCAATACCTGAGCGACCGGGCGGCAACCATTTGCCCGCCAACCTCTACGCGCTGGGCGCGATCGGCCTGTGGGCGACGCTGGCCGCGCTGGGTGTCAGCCTCCAGCACCTGCCGCCGTTCCTGCTGACCGGCCTGGCGCTGGTGATCGGCAGCCTCCCGGCCTGGCCGTTGGTGCGGCAGTGGCGGGTTCCGGCAATGACGCTGCTGCTGGGCATCTACGGCCTGTTCGGCTTTCACTTCCTGTTGTTCATCGCGCTGCGGTTGGCGCCGCCGGTGGAAGCGAACCTGGTGAACTACCTCTGGCCGCTCCTGATGGTGGTGCTGGCGCCGGTGTTCCTGCGCGAAGTGAAGCTCAAATGGGCTCACATCGCCGCCGCCCTGGTCGGATTCGCGGGCGCCGCGATCGCGATCGTCGGCGGCGCGGGCGTCGGCAGCGCGTCGGCCTCCTGGTCGTGGGGCTACCTGCCCGCGATCGGTTCGGCCTTCATCTGGGCCAGCTATTCCCTGGGAACCCGACGCGTGCCCGCCTTCCCGACAGCGGCAATCGGTTTGTTCGGGCTGCTCTCGGGCTTGCTATCGCTGCTTTGCCACCTCCTGCTCGAATCGCCAGTGTCGCTGTCGACGCGCGACTGGCTGCTGGTCGCGGCGATGGAACTGGGAACGCTGGGCGCCGCTTTTTTTCTCTGGGACCGCGCGCTCAAGCTCGGCGACCTGCGCCACATCGGCATCCTCAGCTATCTGACGC
>JAJAZH010000154.1 GCA_026785815.1 Ramlibacter sp.
CCCCGGCAGCGCACCCTGCTGGCCAAGCTCCAGGGCCAATACGAGGCGCCCTGGACGCCGGTGCTGGAGGCGCTGCACGCGTGCGGACGCCTCCGGGCGGACGTCAAGCTGGCGCGGCTGTTGATGTTCGGCGCGCTGAACTGGTCGGCCCAGTGGTACGACCACCGCCAGGGCGCCTCGCTCGACCAGCTCACCAACGCCGCGATGGCCCTGTTCCTTGCCGAACCGACCCAGCGTGGTTCAGCGACCGCCGGAGAGAAACAATGACAACCCCCGCTCACTACCGCTCGGTCTTCGCCCCTGGCCTGTTCAAGCAAAAGGTGGTGCTGATCACCGGAGGCGGCTCGGGCATCGGACGCTGTACCGCGCATGAACTGGCCGCGCTCGGCGCTCACGTGGTGCTGATCGGCCGCAAGCTCGACAAGCTGCACGACGTGGCCGGAGAGATCGCCGCCGACGGCGGACGCGCGACCTTCCATGCCTGCGACATCCGCGATGAAGAGGCGGTGCAGAACACCGTGCAGGCGATCGTGCTGGTGCACGGCCGCATCGACGCGCTGGTGAACAACGCCGGTGGCCAGTTCATCGCGCCGCTGGAGGCGATCAGCGCCAAGGGCTGGGATGCGGTCGTCGGCACCAACCTGACCGGCGGCTTCCTGATGGCGCGCGAATGCTATCGGCAGTCGATGCAGCAGCATGGTGGCGCGATCGTCAACATCGTCGCCGACATCTGGGGCTCGATGCCCTCGATGGGGCACAGCGGGGCGGCGCGGGCCGGGATGGTGAGCTTCACCGAGACGGCGGCGGCGGAATGGGCGTACGCCGGAGTGCGCGTCAACGCCGTGGCGCCCGGCTACATCGCGTCCAGCGGGATGGACCATTACCCGCCCGAAGCCGGGACCATGCTGCGCGAGATGCGCAACACGGTGCCGGCCGGCCGCTTCGGGACCGAGGCGGAAACCTCCGCCGCGATCGTCTTCCTGCTCAGCCCCGCGGCCAGCTTCATCAGCGGCGACGTGCTGCGGGTCGACGGAGCACGGCCGCAGGCCCGGATGGGGTGGCCGCTGCAGTTGCCGGATGCCGCCGCGCAGGAGCGCAGCTCGGTCGCTCCGTTCGAGGGGTTTCACCGCGGCCGCGCGCCCAGGCTTTTCACGCCAGCCGAGACGTCCGGCAAGGCATGAGCGCCTTCGCATCGTCGTGGAACGCGCAAGGCGCGCTGGCGGCAACGCGCCGCGCGGCCATGCTGGCGCGGATTGCCCAACTGCGCGCGCTGGAGCAGCGGGCCAGCGCCGCTTCGGAAAAGTCGCGGCCGGTGTTCGACAAGCGCGGCCAGTTGTTGCCGCGAGAGCGGGTCGCGCTGCTGCTGGATCCGGGTCGGCCGTACCTGCCGCTGTGTTCGATTGCGGGGTTCATGCAGGACAGCAAGGAAGCTGCTGCCTCGGTTCCCGGCGGCGGCATGGTCGGCGGCATCGGCATTGTCTCGGGGACGCGTTGCATGATCGTGGCCAGCGATTCGGGTATCGATGCCGGCGCGATCCAGGCAATGGGGCTGGACAAGATCCTGCGGCTGCAGGAAATCGCGCTGCACAACAAGTTGCCCTTCGTGCACCTGGTGGAGAGCGCGGGCGCCAACCTGATGAAGTACCGGGTCGAAGGCTTCGTGCACGGCGGGGCGCTGTTTCGCAATCTGGCCCGGCTTTCGGCCGCCGGGATTGCGGTGATCACGGTGCAGCACGGATCGGGCACCGCAGGTGGCGCCTACATGCCGGGGTTGTCGGATGTGGTGGTGATGGTGCGCAACCGCTCGCGCGCCTTTCTCGCCGGCCCGCCGCTGTTGCTGGCAGCCACTGGCGAGGTCGCGACCGAAGAGGAACTGGGCGGGGCCGAGATGCACAGCTCGGTGTCGGGTCTGGGCGAGTACCTGGCCGAGGACGACCGGCACGCGCTGGGAATCGCGCGGGAGGTGGTGGCCGGGCTGTCAGCGCGGGCTCGACCCGGAGTCCAGAGTGGCGCGCCGACATGGATTGCGGGTCAAGCCCGCAATGACAGTCCCCGGTACCCGGTCGACGAACTGCTTGGCCTGATGCCCGAGAGCGTGCGCGAGCCGGTCGACATGCGCGAGGTGATCGCGCGGATCGTCGACGGATCCCGGCTACTGGAATTCAAGCCACTCTACGGCGCCGCCACGGTCTGCGCCCAGGCCTCGATCGAAGGCCATGCGGTCGGATTCATCACCAACAACGGCCCGATCGACGTCGCCGGCGCCAGCAAGGCAACCCACTTCATCCAGTGGCTGTGCCAGCTCGGTCACCCCATCGTCTACCTGCAGAACACCACCGGCTACATGGTCGGCCAGGACAGCGAGCGTGGCGGAATGATCAAGCACGGCTCCAAGATGATCCAGGCCGTGACCAACGCGACGGTGCCGCAGATCACGGTCCAGTGCGGCGCCAGTTTCGGCGCCGGGAATTACGGCATGTGCGGACGCGGCTATGCGCCGCGCTTTCTTTTCAGCTGGCCGAACGCTCGGACGGCGGTGATGGGTGGCGAACAGGCGGCGCGCACCATGCAGATCGTCGGCGACGCTGCCCAGGCGCGCAAAGGCATCGCTCCGGATCCGGCGCAGTCGCAGGCCCAGTTCGACAAGATCGTGGCGGTGTTCGAGTCGCAGGCCGACGCTTTCTACACCTCCGGCCTGCTGCTCGACGACGGCGTCATCGACCCGCGCGACACCCGCCAGGTGCTGGCGTTCTGCCTCGACACGATCGCCGAAGCCGCTGCGCGGGAGCTGCGTCCGATGCAGTTCGGAGTGGCGCGTATGTAGAACTTTGCGGGACAGACCTTCAGCTCTGTCCCCA
Organism: Ramlibacter sp.; assembly: GCA_026785815.1. GTDB lineage: Bacteria > Pseudomonadota > Gammaproteobacteria > Burkholderiales > Burkholderiaceae_C > Ramlibacter. The sequence continues at coordinate 2,859 of JAJAZH010000154.1, forward strand.
ACTGATTAAAACTTTGCGGGACAGACCTTCAGCTCTGTCCCCAACTGATTAAAACTTTGCGGGACAGACCTTCAGCTCTGTCC
>JAJAZH010000155.1 GCA_026785815.1 Ramlibacter sp.
CCCCAGCCCTCCCCCGGCTCGGGGGAGGGAGCAAAGCCCGTCGCCGCAACTGCGTCCGCGGCGCCTGCTTCGGTTGCTGGGGCTGCAGGTCCGGTCGAGATCCGCGTGCCCGACATCGGCGACTTCAAGGACGTCGCCGTGATCGAGTTGCTGGTCAAGCCGGGTGACACTGTGAAACCCGAGCAGTCGCTGGTCACCGTGGAATCGGACAAGGCATCGATGGAGATCCCGTCGTCCGCTGGCGGCGTGGTCAAGGAACTCAAGGTCAAGCTCGGCGACAAGCTGAACATTGGGGATCTCATCGCGGTGCTTGAAGGCACCGAGATGAGCCCCCCTTCGGGGCAAGCTGGCTCGCCCCCACCCCAGCCCTCCCCCGGCGCGGGGGAGGGGGCCAGTCAAAGTCCCGCAGCAGTCTTGACTGAGCGGGTCGTCCCGACCGCGGCCCTGCCGCCGCACGAACCGGCGGCGGCGCCAGGAACGCTGCCGCATGCATCCCCATCGGTGCGCAAGTTCGCCCGGGAGCTCGGCGTTCCATTGCAGGAGGTCAAAGGCAGCGGGCCCAAGAGCCGCATCACGCAGGAGGATGTGCAGAACTTCACCCGCTCGGTGATGACGGGTGAAGCGCAGACCAAGGCCGCCGCCGCGAAGGCGCCGGCAGGCGGCGGCGGCGCGGGACTGAACCTGCTGCCGTGGCCCAAGGTGGACTTCACCAAGTTCGGCACGGTCGAGCGCAAGGACCTGTCGCGGATCAAGAAGATCAGCGGCGCCAACCTGCATCGCAATTGGGTGATGATCCCGCACGTCACCAACAACGACGACGCTGACATCACCGAGCTCGAGGCCTTCCGCGTCGCCACCAACCTGGAAAACGAAAAGTCCGGCAAGGCATCGAATCACGCAAGCGTGAAGGTGACCATGCTGGCGTTCGTGATCAAGGCGGTGGTCTCGGCGCTGAAGAAATTCCCCGAGTTCAACGCCAGCCTGGATGGCGACCAGCTGGTCTTCAAGCAGTACTATCACATCGGCTTCGCCGCCGACACGCCCAATGGCCTGGTGGTCCCGGTGCTGCGGGACGCCGACAAGAAGGGTGTGCTGCAGATCAGCCAGGAAATCGGCGATCTGGCCAGGAAGGCACGTGACGGCAAGATGGGCCCGGCCGACATGGGCGGCGGGTGCATGTCGATCAGCTCGCTGGGCGGCATCGGCGGAACCCATTTCACGCCGATCATCAATGCGCCGGAGCTGGCGATCCTCGGGCTGTCCAAGAGCGTGATGAAGCCGGTCTGGGACGGCAAGCAGTTCGCGCCGCGCCTGATCCTGCCGCTGTCGCTCTCGTACGACCATCGCGTGATCGACGGCGCTTCGGCCGCCCGTTTCAATGCCTACCTGGGCGCCGTGCTCGCGGACTTCCGCCGCGTGCTGCTGTGAATGGACCCCGCTGAATGACGACAGTAGTAGTAGTGCGCAAGGCCGGCCAGGTCGCGATCGCCGCCGACACCCTGGTGACCTTTGGCGACACTCGCCTGGCGCACCGGTTCGAGGACAACAGCAAGATCTTCCAGGTCGAAACCGATGGCGGGACCAGCTACATCGGCATGGCCGGCACGGTGGCCCACTTTCCGGTGCTGAGAAAGGCCATGGGCTCGATGCCGCGCGAGCTTCTGAAGCTCGCCAGCAAGGACGAAGTGTTCGACACCTTCACCAAGCTGCACCCATACCTGAAGGAAAACTTTTTCCTGCAGACCAAGGAGGAGGACAGCGACCCCTACGAGTCGAGCCAGTTCAGCGTCGTGATCGCGAACTCGACCGGCATCTACGGTCTCTACAGCTACCGCGAAGTGTTCGAGTTCAAGGAGTTCTGGGGCATCGGATCCGGCCGCAGCTTTGCGCTGGGCGCGATGCATGCGGTGTATGGCAAGGCCAAGAGCGCCCGGGAAATCGCTGAAGCCGGCATTGTCGCGGGCTGCGAATTCGACCGCAACTCGGCCGGCCCGTCCGATCTCTACACCGTCAAGATCAAGGAAAGCAAATGAGCTCTGTCGAAGTCAAGGTTCCGGACATCGGTGACTTCGATGAAGTCTCCGTCATCGAGTTGCTGGTCAAGGCTGGCGACACCATCAAGGCGGAGCAGTCGCTGGTGACGGTGGAAAGCGACAAGGCATCGATGGAGATTCCGTCGACGCATGCCGGAGTGGTCAAGGAGCTCAAGGTCAAGCTCGGCGACAAGGTGAAGCAGGGATCCCTCATCTTGGTGCTTGAAAGCACCGCGACGAGCTCCCCCTCGGGGCAAGCTGGCTCGCCCCTGCCCCAACCCTCCCCCGGCTCGGGGGAGGGAGCAAAACCCGCGGCCACACGCGTGGCGGCCGCAGGCCCCGCGAGCTCGTATGCCGGCGGCGTCGACCTCGAATGCGACGTGCTGGTGCTGGGCGCTGGACCGGGCGGCTACTCGGCCGCGTTCCGGGCGGCCGATCTGGGCTTGAAAGTGGTGCTGGTGGAGCGGTATGCCACGCTGGGCGGGGTCTGCCTCAACGTCGGCTGCATCCCTTCGAAAGCGTTGCTGCACGTGGCCGCCGTGATGGACGAGGTCAGCCACTTCGAGGCCCTCGGAGTCAGCTACGGCAAGCCCCAGCTCGACCTGCCCAAGCTCAAGGCCCACAAGGGCAAGGTGGTCGGCAAGCTGACCGGCGGACTGGCCGCGATGGCCAAGATGCGCAAGGTGACGGTAGTGCGGGGCTATGGCGAGTTCCTCGACCCGCATCATGTGCAGGTGACCGAAACCACCGGCGCCGGCCAGGAGCAGACCGGCAACAAGCAGACCGTCAAGTTCCGCGCGTGCGTGATCGCCGCGGGCTCGCAGGCCGTGCACCTGCCTTTCATGCCGAAGGACCCGCGCGTGGTGGATTCCACCGGGGCGCTGGAACTGACCGGCGTGCCCAAGCGGATGCTGATCCTGGGTGGCGGCATCATCGGCCTCGAATTGGGCACGGTTTATTCGACATTGGGTGCGCGGCTCGACGTCGTCGAAATGCTCGATGGCCTGATGCAGGGCGCCGATCGCGACCTGGTCAAGGTGTGGCAGAAGATGAATGCGCCGCGCTTCGACAACATCATGTTGAAGACCAAGACGGTTGGCGCCGAGGCGACGAAGGACGGAATCCGCGTCAGCTTCGAGGGCGAGCAGGCGCCCAAGGAGCCGCAGGTCTATGATCTGGTGCTGCAGGCGGTCGGCCGCACGCCCAACGGCAGGAAGATCGGTGCCGACAAGGCCGGCGTTGCGGTGAGCGACCGCGGTTTCATCCCGGTGGACATCCAGATGCGTACCAACGTCCCGCACATCTTTGCCATCGGCGACATCGTCGGCCAGCCGATGCTCGCGCACAAGGCCGTGCACGAAGCGCACGTGGCTGCCGAAGTCGCTGCCGGTGAGATCAACGGCGACGAGGCTTTGCGCCGCGCCGCCTTCAACGCCCGCGTCATTCCGAGCGTCGCCTACACCGACCCCGAGATCGCGTGGGTCGGGCTGACAGAGGAGCAGGCCAAGGCCCAGGGCATCGCGGTCAAGAAAGGCCATTTCCCGTGGAACGCTTCGGGCCGTGCGATCGCCAACAACCGGGATGAAGGCTTCACCAAGCTGCTGTTCGACGCCCAGACGCATCGGATCGTGGGCGGCGGCATTGTCGGCACGCATGCGGGCGACATGATCGGCGAAGTCGCGCTGGCGATCGAGATGGGGGCCGACGAGATCGACATCGGCAAGACCATCCATCCGCATCCGACGCTGGGCGAGAGCATCGGCATGGCTGCGGAAATCGCACACGGCACCTGCACCGACGTGCCGCCGCCGCGCAAGGCCTGAACTTCAGGCCAGCTGCCGCGGCCGGCTTCAGGGCCGCACCGCCGGTGTCTCCAGCGTCATGCCCATGGCCCGGGTGGCCAGGTGCAATTCGAGTTCCACGAACTCGACGCTGCCGGCAGCGAACGGCTCGGCCCGCACCCCTGTCATGCAGCCGCGCAGGCGCCGCTGCAGCGATCCCAGTGCCTGCCATTCGAGCCGGTAGACCGGATAGCCGGTCGGATGCGCCTGCGGGATCACGCTGCCCGCCAGCTTCAGCCCCGCAAGCTGGTCGTGGCATTGCGCGCATGACAGGTCCAGCTGCCCCAGCCGCTGCACGAACCGCTGGGCTCCGCGCTCCCGGAACGGGAGCAGCCTGGGATCGGGATCGGGCATGACCGGAAGGCCGCGCGACTGCAACCCGACATACGCTTCCAGGTTCAGCAACTGCTGATGGTCAGCGGTCAGCGGCGGCAACTGCTGATGCCGCTGGCGACAAAGATCGATGCGGGTGCCGAGATTCACCGGCCGCGCCAGCGGGCCGTCCCACGCGGGGTAGCGCGCCGCAACGCCCTTCATGCTGCTCTGCGCCGCGGCATGGCAGGCGACGCAGGCTTTCGCCTGCGGACCCGGCGCGGTATTCCACAGCATCTCGCCGTCCTGGACCCCCAGCATCGCCGGGTTCGCGCTGTCGTCGCGCTGCATCGCCTGGGTCTGCTGGCCCATGAACTCGAAGCCGGAGCGGCGTCGGTCGGGTTCGGCAGGTCCGGATCTGGCTGTGGTGGCAAGGCCGAAGCCGAGGGCGGCGGGTAAGGGCACGGGCACGGGCACGTGCACGGGCACGGGCGCCGGCATCGTGCAGCCGAGCAGAACAGCCAGCACCGACAGGGCCGCGAGGCGCGCGGACCGGCTCATGTGACGGTGATCGAGACCCGTTCGGTCTGGGTGAAGCCGTTGTCGCCCTGCCACTCGAATTCGAGCATGCCGGATTCAGTCGCTACCAGATAGAAGACCAGGTAGGGATTGGCCGAGACGGCGGCGAACAGTTCCGCGCTGAACACCTGTTCGCCGTTGTAGCGGCAGGCGAAGCGCTGGATGATGTCGCGCGGGATGCGCTGGCCCTGGGCATCGGGCAGGAATCCCGAATCCATCTTGTGCGCGATCAGCGTGCGGATCTCGATGACCTCGCCGCGTTGCGCGGTCTTGGGGATGTTCAGCAGGGTCCGCGCCATGGCTGTCAGGCCTCACCGTCGATGCAGGCCGCCAGCACCACGATCACGTCCGCGCTGTCTGACCAGAAGCTGCCGTCGCTCAGGCGCGCGACCGCCACCAGCTTCTGCGTGGTTGCCAGCCGGATCCGGGTCGACACCGATGCCTTGCCCGAGCGCGGACCGAAGGCGAACTTCGCGATGTCCCGTTGCGGATTCTTCTCGTTGAAGATGGCGATGGCCGTGACGTGATCGGCGGCGGTCATCGGGCTTTCCACGCTGACGGACACCGGAACGACGTTGCCGTTGTCGACCAGTTTGGCGACTTCGAGCTTGACGCGTCCCGGCCGCACGGTGGCGCCACCGGCAAAAGCGCCGACGGCAGCGGCCAGCTCTTGCGACTGGGCTGCAACCGGCCGCACGAATACAGCGCCTGCCAGCCCGACGCCCAACGCCAGCAGATCGCGGCGGACGGGGGAGGACGGGGCTTCGGTCATCGGCAGATTCATGGGCAAACGCAATTCGGCAAATGCATGGGCGATTTTCGCCTGGATCTTCAACGCAGTGTGGTCAGGAAGGCCACGACGTCCTCGACCTGCTGGGCATTGAACAGCGGCTTTCCCTGCGCGGCGGTCGCAACGCGGGTCAGGCGGTCGGTCCGGTAGTAAGCAGGCATCAGGGTGTCAGGATTGAGCCGCCGGGCGTCGATCAGGCGCAGTCGCAACTGGCCCTCGGACCAGCGGCCCCCGGTTCCGGTCAGGTCCGGCGCCAGGTTGCCCTGGAACCGTTCTTCGGGAATCGGGCCGCTGTGGCACAGCAGGCAAAGACCGGCCTGGCGATTGGCCACCAGGGCGCGGCCGCGGGCCGCGTCGCCGGGAACCGTCGTGAGCGGCAACGGCACCGCGTCGCCGACGACCGAGTAAGCGGCGACGCCCTGGGCCTGGGCGGCGATCGCTGCCATCCCGAGCGCCAGCGCCAGCAGCTTCATCGCGGATCAGGCGCGCTTGAGGTCGTGGTTCTTCAGCGGCAGGTCGCGGATGCGCTTGCCGGTGGCTGCGAAGATCGCATTGAGCACCGCCGGCGCCGCGACGGCGATGGTCGGTTCGCCGACTCCGCCCCAGAAGCCGCCGGAAGGAACCAGCACGGTTTCCACCGCCGGCATGTGCCGCATCTGGACCACGGGGTAGCTGTTGAAGTTGTCCTGCTCGATGCGCCCGTCCTTCAACGTGCACTCGCCGAACAGCGCGGCCGAGAGGCCGTACGCGAACGAGCCCTCGACCTGGGCTTCGATCTGCTGCGGGTTGACGGCGTAGCCGGGATCGGTCGCGGCAACGATGCGGTGGATCTTGAGCACGCCATCGGCGCTCACCGACACCTCGGCGCAGGCCGCAACGTAGCTGCCGAAGCCCATGGTCTGCGACAGGCCGCGAAAGACCTTCTGGCCCTTGACGTCCGGTGGCGGCGTGCCCCAGCGCACCCGTTGCGCCACCGCCTCCAGCACCGCCAGGTGCTTGGGGTGGGCGGCCATCAGCTTGCGGCGCAGGGCCAGCGGGTCCTGGCCGGTCGTGGCCGCGATCTCGTCGATGAAGCACTCGAGATAGACCGTGTTCTGGTTCAGGTTCACACCCCGCCAGAAGCCCGGCGGCACCGACGGGTTGCGCATGGCGTGATCGACCAGCAGGTTGGGGAAGGCGTAGCCGATCGACGCCTCGGGGCCAGCTGCGTTCAGTCCCTGGAACACCACCGGGTCCTTGCCGTTCTCGAGCCGTTGCGGCGCCACGCCAGCCAGGATCGACTGGCCGGAGATGCGCATGTGCAGGGCGGTGATGTTGCCCTGGGCGTCCAGTCCGGCCCGCAGCCGGCACTGGGTCACTGGATGGAACTTGCCGTGCAGCATGTCTTCTTCACGCGACCACAGCAGCTTCACTGGCACCCCGGGCATCTGCTTGGCGATGTCGACCGCCTGGTGAATCCAGTCCACAGCGCCGCGACGGCCGAATCCGCCGCCCAGGTGCAGCTTGTAGACGTCGCACTTCGACGCCGGCAGCCCGGCGGCCTCCGAGGTGGCCGCCAGCGCCGCCTCGCCGTTCTGGGTCGGGGTCCAGACCTCGCACTTGTCGGGCGTCCAGAGGGCCGTGGCGTTCATCGGCTCCATGGTGGCGTGGTTCTGGTGCGGATAGGAGTAAACCGCCTCGATGCGCCGCACCGCGCCCGCCAGGGCGGCCTTCACGTCACCGTTCTGGTTGCCGACAATCGCGTTGTCGGCGTCCAGGCCCGCTTTCATGACCTGCGCGAAGGCCGCGCTGGAGGCGGTCGCATTGGGACCGTTGTCCCACTCGATCGGCATCGCATCGAGCGCGGTCTTGGCTCGCCACCAGGTGTCTGCCACCACGGCGACGGCGGAGTCGCCGACCCGCACCACTTTCACGACCCCCGGTCTCTTGAGCGTGGCCGTCGCGTCGAAGCTCTTGACCTTGCCGCCGAACACCGGGCAGTCCTTGATCGCAGCGTTGAGCATGCCCGGCAGCTTGAGGTCGGCGCCGTAGATCTGGCGGCCGGTCACCTTGTCGATGGTGTCCAGACGCGCAAGGCGCTTGCCCACCAGGTTCCAGTCCTTGGGATCCTTGAGCGTGACGGCGGTCGGCGCGGTGAGCTTGCCGGCAGCGATGGCGACGCTGCCGTAGGTCACGGTCCGTCCGCTTGGAAGGTGCGTGATCACGCTGCTGGCCGCCTTGCATTCCGCAACCGGCACTTTCCATTGGTCGGCCGCAGCCTGGACCAGCATCATGCGGGCCGCGGCGCCGCCCTTGCGGACATAGTCCTGCGACTCGCGGATACCGCGGCTGCCACCGGTGCTGAAGTTGCCCCAGGTCCGGTTGCGGGCGAGGTTCTGTCCGGGCGTCGGGTATTCGGTGGTGACGCGCGCCCAGTCGCACTCGAGTTCTTCGGCGACCAGCTGCGCCAGCCCGGTCAGCGTGCCCTGGCCCATCTCGGAGCGAGCGATCCGGATCACGACAGTGTCGTCCGGGCGCACCACCACCCAGGCGTTGACTTCGGCCGGCAGCGCGGTCTGGGCCGCCGCTTCACCAGCCAGCGGCACGTGAAAGGCGACCACCAGGCCGGTGGAGGCGGAAGCGGCGAGGAAGCCGCGGCGGCTGAGGCCGGTCTGACGCGCGTTCATGTCGTGCTCCCGTCGGTGTGCCGGATGGCGAGGGCAGCGCTCTTGGTGTTGCCGCCCTGGGCCACGACCTTGATCGCAGCGCGGATGCGGTTGTAGGTGCCGCAGCGGCAGATGTTGGTCATTGCCTCGTCGATGTCGGCGTCGGTCGGATTCGGCTTGGCCTTCAGCAGGGCGGTCGCGGTCATGATCATTCCGCACTGGCAGTAGCCGCATTGCGGCACGTCGAGCTGGGCCCAGGCTTTCTGCACCGGGTGCGAGCCATCCGGCGACAGCCCTTCGATGGTCACGATCTTTTCATTCGCGCCGATGCTGGAGACCGGCCGCACGCAGCTGCGCGTCGGCACGCCGTCGAGGTGCACCGTGCACGACCCGCACGCGGCGATTCCGCAGCCATATTTGGTCCCGGTCAGGCCGAGCTGCTCGCGCAACACCCATAACAGGGGCGTGTCGCCTTCCGCTTCGAACTCGCGCACGGTCCCATTGACATTCAGCTTGGCCATTCAGGTTGCTCCAGGTGATTAGGTTCCCACCCAGCAGGATATCCGGGCGACGGAGAAACTGACCCTCGGAAGAAATGTCCCACAAGGGAAAACACGCTCTGCACCGCATGAGGGAGGTGTTAGGTAAGCGCCCGTCGTTCCACGCCTTGAATGGGCCCCGAGCGCGCCTGGATCATCGAAACGAAAAGTGGCTGGCGCCACCGGGTGGTGGTCAGGGAAGCGCGGGCAGCCCATCGGGCGCGCTGGCCGCCGCTGCAGCGACGCGCCGAGCGCCGTCGAAGCGGTGCGACCAATAGGCGATGCCCATGTCTTCGACCCGCACCTGGGCGCCGGGCCGGGGGGAGTGAATGAACTTGCCCTCGCCGACATAGATCCCGACATGGCTGAACGCCCGGCGCATGGTGTTGAAGAACACCAGGTCCCCCGGCTGCAAGTCACTGCGGTCGATGGCCTGGGTGGCGGCGGCCTGTTCGTTGGCGCGGCGTGGCAAGACCAGGCCCACGGTCTGTTCGTACATGGCGCGGACGAATCCGCTGCAGTCGAATCCGGTCTCGGCCGAGTTGCCCCCACGCCGGTACGGGACACCGAGAAAACCCATGGCGGTCAGGACCAGGTCGGATGCACGGTGGGCCACGCGGGTGCGGACTTGCTCAAGACGCTCCAGCAGTCCCTTGTCGGCGATGAAGCGGCCCATCTCGTCGTCTCCGGGGGAGGCCAGCGCGGTCGTCGACACGGAACACAGCAGGACAGAAAGGCAGAGCCAACGGGTCATAGGCGGCGAGGTTAACGGATCAGGTCGTGAGAAGTCAAGTGAGGTGAAGATCGTAACCGATTGATTTTGAAAGAGATCACAAGAGAAAAGGCGATCGCATCGGCAAATTTGCTGAACAATCGAATGCTGACTTCAGCAGCTCCAACCATGACCCGGTTCTTCACTTCCTTGCGTGCCCTCCTTCTCATTGCGCTGTGGGCGCTCGCCGGCCCCGACGCCA
>JAJAZH010000156.1 GCA_026785815.1 Ramlibacter sp.
AAGGGCGTGATGGCCCGGATCCAGAAGGTCGGCTCGGTCGAGATCCGCGATGCCAACCGGCCGCTGAAGGCGGGTGAGGAAGTGTTCAAGGCGCAGTGCACCGCTTGCCACACGGCCGGGGTTGCTGGCGCACCGAAGGTCGGTGACACCGCTGCCTGGTCCGCCCGAATCCAGACTGGTTTTGAAACGCTGGTGAAGTCCGCCCTCGGCGGCAAAGGCGCCATGCCTGCCCAGGGCGGCGGCGACTTCGAGGATGTGGAGATTGCACGTGCCGTGGCCTACCTGGCCAACACCGCAGGCGCGAAGTACGCGGAGCCGCAGCGTCCTGCTGAAGCCGCGGCCACGACGGCCCAAGCCCCTGCAACAGCCCCTGCAGCCCCAACGATGCCGGTTGTCGCGATGGCCGCGATCGCGCCAGCAACTGCTGCACCCAGCCCACCCGCTGCACCCGCTGCTGTCGCGCCGATGGCCGCGACCCAGGTGGCAGGCGCCGCTGGCGGTGGCGAAGCCTTGTACAAGCAGGCTTGCTCGGTCTGTCACGTCGCCGGCGTGGCCAACGCGCCAAAGCTGGGCGACAAGGCAGCCTGGGCGCCGCGGATCCAGCAGGGCGTGCCGATGCTGGTCCAGTCCGTGATCAAGGGCAAGGGCGCGATGCCTCCGAGGGGCGGTTCCACAGCGCCCGATGCGGAGATCCGCGCCGCGGTCGAATACATGGTCGGCGCGTCGAAATAAACTGCGCGCGCGCAACCCAAGGCCGGTGATTCCGGCCTTTCTTGTTTCAGCCGGCGTTTTCCTTTGCTGTGGCCGGCTGGATCGCCTGCGGACTTCGAACGTAAGCGAAACGCGACGGCAGCTCGCTCGACGCGAGTTCCTGCGGCAGCCAGAGCTTGGCTTCGATCGCGTCCGATGCCTGTTCCATGTCGAGCGTGTGGACCAGGCCGAAACCGATGTCGGTGTCGAGGAACAAACGGCCCTGCTCGTCGAGGATGCACTGCCTTGTGCGGGCTGCGCGGCCGGAGTGCGAGGTGACGGACAGTCCGGCGCCAAGACGCCAGATCCATGGCGCCGTCTCCAGCTCCACATAGACCCGTTGTGGCCCATTCTGGAAGAACCAGCAGCCGCGCTCGTCGGCCTCGTAATTGCGATGGATGAAGTCCACCAGCTTCTCGTGCGTGAGTAGCGAGCCCTTGCTGGCCGGGAACGCACCGGCAGCCTGCGTGCGGTCGTCGCGCATGTACCAGTTGCCGCGGGCATCGAGCCCGAGCCAGCCGTAGCAATGAGGGACGTTGGGCCACTTGGCCAGCGCCTGCCGAACGATGTCATCCATAGTCCGTTCATTATCGGCGCCGCAAAAACAAAAAGACGCCGGGCGGCGTCTCTTCAAAGGGCATTTTCAGGATGCGTGGCCTGTTGCGGCCTGGGTCTTGTTGGTTCTGGAATGTCTCCTCGGTCCCTCGCCCTGGCTGGCCCCTGCGGGCCGGTTGCGAGTGAACTCAGCATAACCTGACGCCTTGTCCCGGTGCATCGGGATTTTCCCGTCCGTGCGCGGATTCAGTGCGCCTGCAGCGGATGACCTGGTCAGGCGGGTCTGCCGGCGTCCCGCAAGATCCACTCCGCGGCTTTCTCGGCCAGCATCAGCGTCGGCGAATTGGTGTTCCCGCTGGTGATCGTCGGCATCACCCCGGCGTCGATCACGCGCAAGCCGGAAATGCCCCGCACCCGCAACTGCGAATCGACCACCGCCATCGGGTCGTCGTCGCGTCCCATCCGGGTGGTGCCGACAGGATGGAAGATCGTGGTCGCGATGTCGCCGGCCAGCCGCGCCAGGTCCGCGTCGCTCTGGAACTGGGTGCCGGGCTTCCACTCCTGCGGCTGGTAGCGGGCCAGCGCCGGCTGCTCGACGATCCGCCGCGTGACACGCAACGAGTCGGCGGCAACCTTGCGGTCTTCCTCGGTGCTCAGGTAATTGGGCGCAATGGCTGGCGCGTCCTCGAAGCGCTTGCTGCGGATCCGCACGCTGCCGCGACTGGTCGGATTCAGGTTGCACACGCTCGCGGTGAAGGCGTTGAAATCGTGCAGCGGCTCGCCGAAAGCCTCCAGGCTGAGCGGCTGGACGTGGTACTCGATGTTGGGGTAAGGCTGCTCCGGCGAGCTGCGGGTGAAGGCGCCGAGTTGGGACGGCGCCATGCTCATCGGCCCGGTGCGCTTGAACGCATACTCCAGAGCGATCTTTACCTTGCCCAGCCAGTTGTTGGTCAGCGTGTTGAGCGTGCTGACACCATTGACCTTGAAGACCGCGCGAATCTGCAGATGGTCCTGCAGGTTGGCACCGACCCCGTCCAGTTCCTGCAGCACCGGAATGTCCAGCGATTGCAGCAGCGCGGCCGGGCCGATGCCGGACAGCTGCAGGATCTGGGGCGAGCCGATGCTGCCGGCGCACAGCAGCAGCTCCTGCTCCGCCTGCACGCTCACCTGCTCGGTGCCGGTCCAGATTTCAGCGCCGGTGCAACGCTGGGTGCCGTCGGGCTGCCGTTCGATCAGCAGCCGCTGCACGTGCGCGTTGGTCCACATCTCGAAGTTGGGCCGGCCGTAGCAGGTCGGCCTCAGGAACGCCTTGGCCGTATTCCAGCGCCAGCCGTTTTTCTGGTTGACCTGGAAGTAGCCGACCCCTTCGTTGTTGCCGCGGTTGAAGTCCTCGCTGTGCGGGATGCCGGCCTGCTGCGCCGCCTGCGCGAACGCGTCGAGGATGTCCCAGCGCAGGCGCTGCCGCTCGACCCGCCACTCGCCACCGGCGCCGTGCGCCGCGTCGGCGCCCTTGTAAAAGTCTTCGTGCTTTTTGAAGTAAGGCAGGCAGTTGTCCCAGGTCCAGTTGGCGTCGCCGGTCAGCCGCGCCCATTGGTCGTAGTCACGCGACTGGCCGCGCATGTAGATCATGCCGTTGATGCTGGAGCAGCCGCCCAGGGTCTTGCCGCGCGGATAGCGCAACTGCCGGCCGTTGAGGCCGGCGTCGGCCTCGGTGCTGTACATCCAGTCGGTGCGGGGATTTCCGATGCAATACAGGTAGCCGACCGGAACATGGATCCAGTGGTAGTCGTCGCGCCGGCCCGCCTCGACCAGCAGCACGCGCCGCTTCG
>JAJAZH010000157.1 GCA_026785815.1 Ramlibacter sp.
ATCGCCGGCCGGCCGGTCTACCTGGCGATGGCCATGGACGCTGACCACCGCCTCAAACTCAAGCCGCAAAACCTGCTGCTCAATCTGCCACTGGCCCGGCTTTCGTAAGGAGCTCGGCGCCGGGTTGCAAAACCGCGCTGGCGCCCCGAAATCCCTACAATTCCGATGAGTATTTCCAACAGCGAAGGCACGGCCGCATGGTCCCCCACCTCGTCACGGCCTTGAAGGGCCCGATCAATGAACTCGAGCAGCGGGTGCTCGACTCGATGCCCGCCATCGAGCGCTGGTTCCGGCTCGAATGGATGGAGCACACGCCGCCCTTCTACAGCTCGGTCGACATCCGCAATGCCGGCTTCAAGCTGGCGCCGGTCGACACCAACCTGTATCCGGGCGGCTGGAACAACCTGACGCCCGAGATGCTCCCGCTGGCGGTGCAGTCGGCGATGGCCGCCATCGAAAAAATCTGCCCGGAAGCCAAAAACCTGCTGGTGATCCCGGAGAACAACACCCGCAGCACCTTCTACCTGAGCAACCTGGCCCAGCTGCAGCGCATCTTTCACATGGCCGGGCTGAACGTCCGCATCGGCTCGATCGACCCCGACATCAAGCAACCCACCACCCTGGAGCTGCCCGGCGGTGGCACGGTGTTGCTGGAGCCGGTGGTGCGCAGCCGTCGCCGCCTGGGACTGAAGGATTTCGATCCTTGCACCATCCTGCTGAACAACGACCTGTCCACCGGCATCCCCGGCATCCTGGAAGACATCCACGAGCAGTACCTGCTGCCGCCGCTGCATGCGGGCTGGTCGGTGCGGCGCAAGAGCAAGCACTTCCACAGCTACGAGGAAGTCTCCAAGCGCTTCGGCAAGCTGCTGGGCATCGATCCGTGGCTGATCAACCCGATGTTCAACAAGTGCGGCGAAGTCGACTTCGCGGAGGGCTCCAGCACCGGCATGGACTGCCTGCGCACCAACGCCGATGCGCTGCTGACCAAGGTGCGCCGCAAGTACAAGGAGTACGGCATCAACGAGAAGCCGTTCGTGGTGGTGAAGGCCGACAACGGCACGTCGGGCATGGGCATCATGACGGTGCGGGACGTCAAGGACCTCGACGACCTGAGCAGCAAGACCCGCAGCCGGATGGCGGAGAGCAAGACCGGCGGCCAGGTCGGCGAGGTCATCATCCAGGAAGGCGTGTTGACCGCCGAGCGCATCAACGAGGCCGTGGCCGAGCCGGTGGTCTACATGGTGGACCGCTACGTGGTTGGCGGCTTCTACCGGGTCCACTCCGAGCGCGGCATCGACGAGAACCTGAACGCGCCTGGCGCCCATTTCGTGTCCCTCGCTTTTTCGGAGAGTACGCGCTTACCTCAGCCCGGGGAAAAGCCAGGCGCCAGCGCGCCGAACCGGTTCTACATGTACGGCGTCATCGGCCGGCTGGCGATGCTGGCCGCCAGCTACGAGCTGGAAGCGACCGACCCGGACGCCGAAACCTACGACTGAAGCCGCCTGAGCGCAGTTGCTGCGCTGCAACACAACCCGTTGCGGCGGTCCCGCCGGGCGCACAATAGCGGTCCCAAAAGCAACGCAAACCCCGCCGGCCGCTGGCCGCGAAGACGGGGACATTCAGTGCAAAGTTCGAAATCCTCTCTCACTGCGCTGACCATCGGCGCCATCGGCGTCGTCTACGGCGACATCGGGACCAGTGTCCTGTACGCCGTCAAGGAAGTCTTCGGCTCCGGCCACGTTCCGTTCACCCCGGCCAACGTCTACGGGATCATGTCGATCTTCTTCTGGACGCTGACCGTGATCGTCTCGATCAAGTACGTGGTGCTGGTGCTGCGCGCCGACAACAACGGCGAAGGCGGCCTGATCGCCATGCTGGCGCTGGCCTCCCAGGCCGTCAAGGACAAGCCCCGGCTGCGCCAGCTGCTGCTGGCAGTCGGCATCTTCGGCACCGCGCTGTTCTATGGCGACGGCGTCATCACGCCGGCCATTTCGGTGCTGTCGGCCGTCGAAGGCATGGAGGTGGTTTCGCCGGCGCTCAAGGAATGGGTGATCCCGATCACGCTGGTGGTGCTGTTCATGCTGTTCGTGGTGCAGAAGCGCGGCACCGCCGGCATCGGCAAGTTCTTCGGGCCGATCACCCTGGTCTGGTTCGCGACGATCGCGGTGCTCGGCGTTTCCCACATCGTGCAGCACCCGGAGATCCTGGCCGCGCTCAGCCCGCACCACGCCGTGCTGTTCATGTGGCGCAATCCGGTCGTCACCTTCATCATCCTGGGCGCGGTGGTCCTGTGCGTGACAGGCGCCGAGGCTCTGTATGCCGACCTCGGCCACTTCGGCAAGCGGCCGATCCGGCTGGCCTGGTTCATGGTCGCGATGCCAGCACTGACGCTCAACTACTTCGGCCAGGGCGCCCTGTTGCTGGCCAACCCCGACGCGGTGAAGAATCCGTTCTACATGATGGCGCCGGACTGGGCGCTGGTGCCTCTGGTGGTGCTGGCCACCGCCGCCACCGTGATTGCCTCCCAGGCGCTGATCACCGGCGCCTTCAGCGTCACCAAGCAGGTGATCCAGCTCGGCTACCTGCCCCGGCTCAACATCCAGCACACCAGCGTGCGCGACACCGGACAGGTCTACATCCCGTTCGTCAACTGGGGCCTGTTCGCGGCGATTGTGCTGGCGGTGGTGCTGTTCCGGTCCTCCACCAATCTGGCGGCGGCCTATGGCATTGCGGTGACGACCGACATGCTGATCACCACCATCCTGACCTTCTTCGTGATCCGGCATGCCTGGAAGTACCCGCTGTGGCTCTGCATCGCGGCCACCGGCCTGTTTTTCATCGTCGACTTCACGTTCTGGGCCTCCAACCTGCTCAAGCTGCTGGAAGGCGGCTGGTTCCCGCTGGCGATCGGCGGCGTGATCTTCACGCTGATGATGACGTGGAAGCAGGGCCGCTTCATGCTCAACGAAAAGATCAAGGCCGATGCCATCGACCTGCCCAGTTTTCTCGAAGCGGTATTCGTGACGCCGCCGACGCGAGTCGAAGGCACGGCCGTTTTCCTGACCGCGGAGCCGGGCACGGTGCCCAACGCGATGCTGCACAACCTCAAGCACAACAAGGTGCTGCACGACCACAACCTGTTCGTCACGGTCCGCAGCCACGAGGTGCCGTGGATCGGGATGTCCAAGCGGGCCGAGATCGAGTCGCTCGGTCACGATTGCTGGCAGGTGGTGTTGCACTACGGCTTCAAGAACGATCCCGATGTGCCGCGCGCGTTGATGCAGATCCGGGACCGGGGCTGCGAGATCGATCCGATGACCACCAGCTATTTCCTGTCGCGCGACGTGGTCGTCCCCACCATCGGCGGCGGGATGGCCGCCTGGCGCGAAAAGCTGTTCGCACAGATGCACCACAACGCCAGCGGCGCGGCCGACTTCCTGCGCCTGCCGAACAATTCGGTGGTGGAGCTCGGCTCGAAAATCGAGATTTAAAGGCGCAGGGCGCAGGGCGGTGAATGCCGGCCGGGGGGCCGGGGTGACAGGGCTCTCTTATTCCAGCTTGAGCCCGATCCGGCGCACCACCTCGCCCCATTTGCGCGACTGGGCCTCCATCTGGGTGACGGCGTCGGCAGCGGTGCCGGCGACGACGCTCTGATCGGTCGCCTTCAGCTTGTCGGCAATGGCCGGGTCGCGCAACGCGTCGCCCATTGCCTTGTTCATCGTGGCGACGACCCCGGCCGGCGTGCCGCGCGGTGCGAACATCACCAGCATGAACGAAGCGTCGTAGCCCGGATAGCCGGCTTCGGCGACGGTCGGCACTTCCGGCAGCAGCGGCGAGCGCTGCGCACCGGAGACCGCCAGCGCCAGCAGCCGGCCGCTGCGGACATGCGGCAGCACTGTCGGACCGGCCAGGAAGCCGCACGCAACCTGGCCGCCGATCACGTCCTGGGTGGCGGGTGCCGGCCCCTTGTACGGGATGTGCTGCATGCTGACCTTGGCCGCGTCCAGCAACAGCTCCATCGCCAGGTGGCCGGGGACGCCGGCGCCGCCCGACGCGTAGTTGAGTTTTTCGACCCGCGCCTTCGCCACCAGTTCACCCAGGCTCCTGACCCCGACCGCCGGATGGCAGACCAGCGTCTGGCTGAAGGTGCTGACCACCATGGCCGGCACCAGGTCCTGCGGCTTGTATCTGAGCGGGTTGTAGACCCAGGGATTGACGGAAGCGACAGTGTCGGTGGAGAACAGCCAGGTGTAGCCGTCCGGCGCGGCGCGCGCGACATCCGCCGCGCCGACGTTGCCGCCGGCACCGGGTTTGTTGTCCTGCACCAGCGGCTGGCGCAGCGCCGTGCGCACCGTGTCGCCGGCAATCCGCAGCACGATGTCGGTGGGACCGCCGGGCGGGAACGGCACCACGACCCGCAGCGGCCGCTCCGGCCAGCCGCCAGTCTGGGCCGCGGCCGCCGACGCGATTGCAGTCAGCGCCAATGCCAGGAATCGTTTCATGCCGGATCTCCTCATGCAGCGGATTGCCAAAGCTCGCCTCGCCTCGCAGTGTCACAGGTTTTGTGCAACAGTACGGGCCAACTTCACCGCCGCCCAATGAACCTGCTGTTCGTCGCCGATCCCCTGGAACTGTTCAAGATTGACAAGGACACCACCTTCTCGATGATGCGGGAGGCCCAGCGGCGCGGGCACCGGATCGCGGCCTGTGGCCCTGAGCATCTGTTGTGGCGTTCCGGCGACGTGGTGCAGGCGGCCGTGCGCGAGATCCGGCTGACCGGCGAGACCGATCCCTGGTTCCTGGAGACCGGCACGCCGGTCCGCCCGCTGAAAGAGTTCGACGCCATCGTGATGCGCAAGGACCCGCCGTTCGACAGCGAGTACTTCTACGCGACCCACCTGCTCGAGCAGGCCGAGCGCGAAGGCGCGCGCGTGTTCAACAAGCCGGCGGCGCTGCGCGACCATCCGGAAAAGCTGGCGATCATGGAGTTCGCCCGCTTCACCAGCCCGACGCTGGTCACGCGCGACGCCGATGCGGTGCGCGCCTTCCACGCCGAGCACCACGACATCATCCTCAAGCCGCTCGACGGCATGGGCGGGGCCGGCATCTTCCGGGTCAAGGCCGACGGCCTGAACCTGGGTTCGGTGACCGAGACACTCAACCGCGGCGGCGCCACCACCCTGATGGTGCAGCGCTTCGTGCCCGAGATCACGCAGGGCGACAAGCGGGTGCTGGTGATTGCCGGCCAGCCGGTGCCGTTCAGCCTGGCGCGGATTCCGCAGGGCAACGAGGTGCGCGGCAACCTCGCCGTCGGTGGCAAGGGTGTGGCGCAGGCGCTGACGGCGCGCGACCGCGAACTCGCCGCCGCGATCGGGCCGGTGCTGGCCGCGCGCGGACTGCTGCTGGTCGGCCTGGACGTGATCGGCGACTCGCTGACCGAAATCAACGTCACCAGCCCGACCTGCTTCCAGGAGATCACCGAGCAGACCGGCTTCGACGTGCCGGCGATGTTCGTCGATGCGCTGGAAGCTGCCGTCGCGACGCCCGCTACACGCTGAGCAGCATCTCGAAGCCGCCGTAGATCATCCGCTTGCCGTCGAACGGCATCTCCACGCCCGTCAGCCGGGGGTCCTCCATCGCCTTTTTCATGCCCTGGTCCCGGATGCTGCGCGATGGCCAGGTGATCCACGAGAACACCACCGTTTCGCCGTCCTTGCGCTGCACCGCCATCGGGAACGAGGTCAGCTTGCCGTCGGGCACATCGTCGCCCCAGCACTCCACCACCGTGAGAGCGCCGTACTCCTTGAACACCACTGCGGCGGCCTGGGCGTGCTTGAGGTAGGCGGCGCGCTTGTCGGTGGGGACAGCGACGACGAAGCCATCGACATAGGTCATGTGAATCTCCTGGGGGGTGAAAGAACGCGGTCCGCGTTTCGGACCGTACCACTGCGACGAACGGGGCGCAGCGGAATCGACATCCGCCAGCGTACTCCTTGCCCCCAACTCAGCCGGCGGCCGCTCCGTCGACGAACACCTTGAGTTCGCCAGCCGCCATCTGCGTCCAGCTCTCGTTGGTGGTCAGCGGCGCCGTCACGACCACGGCGACCCGGTCCTGGGGCGTGGTGTTGCGCGCGAAGTCGATGCTCATGTCGTCGTCGGCCAGGTGGGCGTGCGAGAACGGGTGCTTGCGCTCGACGTAGAACAGGTTGGTGGAGCAATGCGTCCACAGCGCCTGGCCGTTGGACAGCATGAAGTTGAACGGTCCGTGCGACGCGATGCGCGGCGTCAGCTCGCGCAGGGTGAGCGTGAGCTCCTGCACGCTGGGCACGCCGGCATGCGACTTGGCCAACTCCTGCATCAGCCAGCAGAACGCCCGCTCGCTGTCGGTGGCGCCGACCGGATGGAAATTGCCGTGCAGCCGCGGCCTGAAATCCTTCAGGTCGCCGTTGTGCGCGAACACCCAGTAACGGCCCCAGAGCTCGCGCACGAACGGGTGGCAGTTTTCCAGCGCCACCTGGCCCTGGGTCGCCTTGCGGATGTGGGCGACAACGTTGCGGCTGCGGATCGGGTAGCGGCGGATCAGTTCAGCCACCGGCGAATCGCAGGCCGGCTGGTGGTCGACGAAGTGGCGCAGCCCGGCGCCCTCGAAGAAGGCGATGCCCCAGCCGTCCGCATGGTGGTCGGTGCGTCCGCCGCGCTGCGCGAAACCGGTGAAGCTGAAGGTCACATCGGTCGGCACATTGCAGTTCATCCCGAGCAGCTGGCACATGTCAGGACCTGGCGCCGTCCTGCCGGGCGCAGCGCGCGCAGATGCAGCTCAGGCCCTGCTGTTCTTGCGGAATGCGGGCCAGCAGGTCGCGGCTGAAATCGACATGGGTGCACCAGCAGGCCTGCGGCTGCAGCCCGGTCGCACGCTGGATTTCCAGGGCGCACAGGTTGGGCTCGCCGCACACCGGGCAAACGGAACGATCGAGCAGGGGTAGCGGAGTGACCACCGGCGCAGTTTAGCGGCGGGGCGCCCTGACCTGTCGTGCTCCGTTTGCGCGATCAGGACATCGGCGCGGCGGCCAGGCCGAGCTCGGCCAGCAGCGCCGCGTTGCTCTGGCCGAGGCGCTCCGCGCCAGCGGTCGGCTCGCCGTCCTGCGCCAGCTGGAACCCCAGCCCCGGCGTTCGCACTTCGTGCCCGTTCTGCTGGAAGCGGACATCGGGCAAGGTGATGTGTCCGGCACCGTCGACTTCGCGCAGGAACTCGCCCAGCTTTCGGACGCGCGCCGCCGGCACGCCGACCGCGTTCAGTTCGGTCTCCATGACGGCCGCGCTGCGGCTGGCGAACGCGTTGCAAAAGCGCTCCCGCAGATAGTCGAGATCCCTGGCGATGACAAAGCCGCCGCTGGCGGAGTTGAAGGATTCCAGATCCAGTGCCCGTCCGTCCACGCACAGCTCGTCCAGCGCCAGCACCGAGGCCAGCTTGCGGAACTGCGCCGGCGTATTGGCGGCGGTCGCCAGCCAGCCGTCGGCGCAGCGGTAGGTGTCGGCGGTCGGGCTGCTGGTGTAGCCCCGGTTGCCCACGCGCTGCGGCTCCACGCCAGAGGTCATGAAGGTGCTGGCGTTCGGATACATCAGCATCAGCGACGCCTGGACCATGGAGGCGTCGATGTACTGGCCCACGCCTTCGCGGGCCCGCCGGTGCAGCGCTGCCACCACCGACAGCGCTCCCAGCATGCCGACAGCGACATCGATCACCGGAAAGCCGACCTTCACCGGCGGCTGGTCCGCGCCTTCGCCCGACATCATCATCATCCCGGTCAGCGCCTGCACGACGTGGTCGTAGGCGCCGCGTCCGGACCAGTCGCCCTGCTGGCCGTAGCCGGAGATCGAGCAATAGACGATGTCGGGCTTGATGGCCCGGATCGACGCGTAGTCGAGCCCGTATCTCGCCACCACGCCGGGCCGGAAGTTCTCGATGAACACGTCGGCGGTTTCGGCCAGCGCCCGAATCACGTCCGCGCCCTGCCCGGTCCGGATGTCCTGGGCCAGCGAGCGCTTGCCGGCGTTGAGCGCGACAAAACCGTCGGGTGTGTCGCCCTCGGTGGCGCTCTTGCTGGCGCACATCACCTCGCCACCCGCGGGCGGCTCGACCTTGATCACTTCGGCGCCGAACTGCGCCAGGTAGAACGACGCCAGCGGGCCGGCGATCACGTGCGACATGTCGATGACGCGCACGCCTTCCAGGGGTTTGGACATGGCGCGCCTTTCAGTTGGCGGTGACGCCGGTCAACTTGACGATCTCGGCCCACTTGCGGTTCTCGCTGCGGACGAAGGCGGCGAAAGCCTGCGAACTTTCGTTGGCCGCGGTCGTGTTGCCGGTGGATTCGAACTGCGTTTTCACTGCCGGGTCGGCCAGCACCTTGCTGACCGCGGCGTGCAGCCGGGCGATGACATCCGGCGGCGTCTTCGCCGGCGCCCAGAAGCCGAACCAGGATTCCTGCACCGTCAGCTCGTTGCGCATCGCCTCGTTCAGCGTCGGCACGTCGGGCAGCTCCTTCAGCCGGCTGGCGCCGGTGACGGCCAGCGCGCGCAGCCGGCCGCCCTTGACCTGGGGCACGCCGGTGCCGGCCACCGGAAACGCGAAGTCGGTGTCGCCGCGCAGCAGCGATGCGGTGATCTCCACCGAGCCTTTGAGCGGTATGTGGGTGGCTTTGAGCCCGCCCAGCGCAACGAAGGTGGCGCCCGCCAGGTGGGCCGAAGTGCCGATGCCGCCGGAGCCGTAGTTCATCTTGCCGGGGCTGGCCTTGGCGGCGGCGAGCACGTCCGCCACGGACTTGTAGGGGCCGTCGCTGCGCACCACCATCACCGTCGGCGAGGCTGCCATGTTGCTCACCGGGATGAACTCGGTCAGCGGATCGAATTTGAGGTCCGGTTGCATGATTTTCTGGATCAGGTGCGTGTTCGATCCCATCAGCAGGGTGTAGCCGTCCGGCGCCGACTGCGCCACGAACTGGGCCGCCAGCACGCCCGCGGCGCCGACTTTGTTCTCCAGCACCACGGGCTGGCCGAGCGCCTCGCCCAGCCGCGGTCCGATCTGACGCACCAGCACGTCGGGACCGCCGCCGGCCGCATACGGAACGATGATCCGCACCGGCCGGGTGGGAAACGGATCCGCTGCGCGGGCGCCGTGGGCAAACAGTCCGGCGGCCGAGGCGGCGCTCAAGCAGAAAATGCGGCGGTCCATGCGGGTCTCCTGGGGTAGGAACCCAATATAGGACTGGCTTGGGATATCCGGAAGTGATATGTTTTCATTCTTTGAAATCTTCTGGTTATCGCTGTGGCGCGTTCTGAAGATCCCGAGACCGAGCGGCTCATCACCCGTCTGCGCTTCCGGCACCTGCGGCTGATCGCCGAGCTGGAGCGCGGCGGCAGCCTGCGGGCCGCGGCGCAGGCGCTCAACCTGACGCAGCCGGCGCTGAGCAAGGCGCTCGGCGAACTGGAAGGCGCCTTCGGTTTTCCGCTTTTCACCCGCACTGCCCGTGGCGTCACACCGACGGCGCAGGGCCAGCGCGTGCTGCGTGGGGCCGGCATGCTGCTCAGCGAACTGGCGCACCTGCGGGCG
>JAJAZH010000158.1 GCA_026785815.1 Ramlibacter sp.
CCGGCGCCTTCGCTTTCGAATACCTGTTGCTGGTGTTCAAGGACCTGCCCACTGTCGGCGCGGTGAACCTGGGCAAGCACTGGCAGCTGTGGATGGGCCTGTTCATTGTGCTGCTGGTGGTGTTCGCTCCGCGCGGCCTGCTGGGACTGGTCGAGCGCTTCACCCGACGCAAGGAGAGCGAGCATGAGTGACGTCGTCCTGCTCTGCGCGCAGAACCTGACCAGACGCTTCGGCGGCCTGGCAGCAGTCAACCAGGTTTCGGTCGACCTGTGGCTGGGCCGCATCCACGCGGTGATCGGCCCCAACGGCGCCGGCAAGTCGACGCTGGCCAACCTGCTGTCCGGTGACATCGCGCCGAGCTCGGGCACGGTCACGCTGGGCGGCATCGACGTGACCGGCTGGACGCCCGAGCGGATTTCGCGCCAGGGGCTGGGCCGCAGCTACCAGAAGACCAACATCTTCCTGCCGTTCACCGTCTGGGAGAACGTGCGGCTGGCGGCCCAGTCGCGCGCGCCGCATGCATCGAGATGGCTGAGCCGGGCAACCGGGTTCGCCGACATCAACATGCGGGCCGCGCAGGCGCTCGAGCTGTCTGGACTGGCGGCACGCCGGGACGCGATCGCCGGCACCATCAGCCACGGCGAACAGCGCCAGCTCGAGATCGGGATGACCCTGGCCACCGCTCCGCGGGTGCTGCTGCTGGACGAGCCACTGGCCGGCATGGGCGTGGCCGAGGCTGAGCGCATGGTCGCGTTGTTGCAGCGGATCAAGCCGGATCACGCGATCCTGCTGGTGGAGCACGACATGGATGCAGTCTTTGCGCTCGCCGACCGCCTCACCGTGATGGTGAACGGCCAGGTGATCGCCAGCGGCACGCCGGCCGAAGTCCGCGCCGATGCCAACGTGCAGTCGGCGTATCTCGGGCAGGACAACTGATGCCGGCACCCGATCGTCCTGAAGCTGTCGACGCACCCGGCGACGCTCTGATCGATGCCCTGATCGATGCCCGCGGCCTCAATACCTACTACGGCGCCAGCCACGTGCTGCGCGGCGTCGACTTCGCGGTCGGCCGCGGCGAAACCATCGGCCTGATGGGCCGCAATGGCATGGGCAAGAGCACGCTGCTGAAAACTTTGATGGGACTGGTCAAGCCCCGCTCGGGCAGCGTGCGCATCATGGGCCGCGACATGACGGCGCGTCCGCCGCACGAGATCGCGCAACTCGGGATCGCCTACGTGCCCGAAGGCCGCGGCATCTTCGGCAACCTGAGCGTGGTCGAGAATCTGAAGATGGCAGCGCGGGCCGGCACGCGCGGACAGCGCGACTGGACCTATGAGCGGGTGCTGGAAACCTTTCCGCGCCTGCAGGAGCGGTTGGGCCACGGCGGCCAGCAGCTGTCGGGCGGCGAGCAGCAGATGCTGACCATCGGCCGGGCGCTGATGACCAACCCGGATGTCCTCGTCCTCGACGAAGCGACCGAGGGCCTGGCGCCGCTGATCGCGCGCGAGATCTGGCGCATCTGCAGCGTGGTGCGGGACACCGGAATTTCCAGCGTGATCGTCGACAAGAACTGGAAGCATGTCACCCGGATCACCGACCGCAACGTGATCCTGGTGAAAGGCGAAGTGGTCTTCGCCGGCAGCTCAGACGAACTGCGCTCGCGGCCGGAACTGCTGGAACAGTACCTGGGCGTGTGAACCCGCCATCCCGCCGGGGGTGTGATCCCGGGCACAAGCATTGTCATCCCGGCCTCGAGCCGGGATCCATGGCGCGAGCAACGACCGCAATCAACACGGACTGGGGCCACTCGTTCGCTTGCTGATCGACGGCGGTCCTGGATCATGGATCCCGGATCGAGTCCGGGATGACAAACAGTTTGCAGTGATCATCCTGGCAAAGCGCCGTCTTCACGCAAGTCGGTCACACGCCTTAAGCTCGAAAGAAAACGGAGACCCTTCATGCGAACCCAGGTTGCCATCATCGGCGCCGGCCCCTCGGGCCTGCTGCTCGGCCAGTTGCTGCACCAGGCCGGCATCGACAACGTCATTCTCGAGCGCCAGAGCGGCGACTACGTGCTGGGACGGATCCGGGCCGGCATCCTGGAGCAGGTGACGGTGGACCTGCTGCGTGAGGCCGGCGTCGGCGCGGGCGTCGCCGCAGGCGGCACGGTTCATCACAGCATCGAGCTGGTGTTCGGTGGTGCGCGCCATCCGATCGACGTGCACGGCCTGACCGGCGGCAGGGTGGTGACGGCCTACGGGCAGACCGAGGTGACGCACGACCTGATGCAGGCACGCCGGGCGGCGGGCCTCGCGACGGTGTACGAGGCGGCCGACGTCACGCCGCTGGACTTCGATGGCGACCGGCCGCGTGTCAGCTACCGCAAGGACGGCAGCGCGCATGTGCTCGAGTGCGACTTCATCGCCGGCTGCGACGGTTTTCACGGCGTCAGCCGCAAGGCGGTGAAGGAGCATGTGAGCGAGTACGAAAAGGTCTATCCGTTCGGTTGGCTCGGCGTGCTGGCCGACGTGCCGCCGGTGTCGCCGCACGCCATCGTCTACGGCAACAGCGAGCGCGGCTTCTCGCTGTGCTCGATGCGCAGCCTGACCCGCAGCCGCTACTACGTGCAATGCCCGCTGGACGACAAGGTCGACGACTGGAGCGACCAGCGCTTCTGGGACGAACTGCGGCGCCGGCTCGACCCCGACCTGGCCGGCCGCATCGTCACCGGGCCGAGCATCGAGAAAAGCATCGCGCCGCTGCGCAGCTTCGTGGCCGAGCCGATGCGCTTCGGCCGCCTGTTCCTCGCCGGAGACGCGGCCCACATCGTTCCGCCGACCGGGGCCAAGGGCCTGAACCTGGCCGCGACCGACGTGAAGTACCTCTCCAGCGCCATGATCGAATTCTTCAGCGAGCGCTCACCGGCGGGCATCGACCACTATTCGCAGGTCTGCCTCAAGCGGGTCTGGAAAGCCGAGCGCTTCAGCTGGTGGCTGACCTCGCTGATGCACCGCTTCCCGGACACCGACGGCTTCGCCCAGAAGGTGCAGGAGGCGGAACTGGATTACCTGGTGCACTCGAAGGCCGCGTCGACGGCGCTGGCGGAAAATTATGTCGGGTTGCCGCTGTAGCGCCGTTCCTTGAACGCGTGATCCCGCCCTCAAATTGTCATCCCGGCCCCTGGTAGTCATCCCGGCCCCTGATAGTCATCCCGGCCCCTGATAGTCATCCCGGCCCCGGTTAGTCATCCCGGCCTTGAGCCGGGATCCACAACGACCAGCGACTTCCGAACTGCCTCTTCTGGTCAAAGGTGTCCGGTTTGCGGACGTGGATTGCGGGCCGAGCCCGCAATGACAGGTGCTGACAGGTGGATTGCGGGTCAAGCCCGCAATGACAGCAAGAAAAGCGCTCGGCGGGGTGCTACTCGCCGCTCCAGCGCGGCGGGCGCTTGGCGGTGAAGGCTTCCACGCCTTCCTGAAAATCCTTGCTGCCGTAGCTGCGGCGGATCAGGTCTTCGCCGTCGGGCAGGTGGTGCAGTTCCAGCCGCCGCAAGGCTTCCTTGGTCACGGCCTGCGTCAGTGGGGCCAGCTCCGCCAGTCGCTGCGCCAGCGCCAGGCCCTGCGCCTGCAACTGGGCCGACTCGGCCACCGCGTGCAGGAAGCCGGCGCCGAGCGCCTCTTCGGCGCCGATCATCTCGGCCAGCAACAACATCCGTTTGAGCCGCTGGCTGCCGAAGGCGGCCGTCAGGCGGGCCAGGTTGGCCATCGACAGGCAATTGCCCAGCGTCTTGGCGATCGGGACGCCCAGCTTCGATTCCGGCGTCGCGATGCGGAAGTCGCAGGTGGTGGCGATGGCCAGGCCGCCGCCGACGGCCCAGCCCTCGATCAGGGCGATGGTCGGCATCGGCAGCGCTTCCAGCATGCCGATGCAGGCGTCGATCCGCTTCTCGTAGGCCACGCCGTCGTCGCCGTCGAAACCGGCGAACTGCGCGATATCGGTGCCGGCCACGAATGCCTTGCCGCCGGCGCCGCGGAACAGCACGGCACGCACCGATGTGTCCTGCCGCAACTGGTCGCAGAACACGCCGAGCTGGCCATACATGGCCCAGGTCATCGCGTTGCGCTCCTGCGGACGATCGAACGTGACCGTCGCGATGGCCCCATGGCGCTCGATCAGGACCTGGCCTTCACTCATTCGCAAACCTCTTGATTGTGGGAAACGGAACGGATGGGATGGCGGCGCGGCGGCTCACTGGGTAACCTCCGCTCGACGAGCTGCGGTGCGATGAGCCTTCGGAGCGGCCGGGCGGCTCATGCCGCGAACGCGCCGTTGGCTTCGAGCGCGGCCCGCGCCGCCGGGCCGATGCCGAGCTCCGCCAGCACCTCGTCGTTGTGCTCGCCCAGCAGCGGCGGATGGCGACGCACCTGCTGCGGGGTGCCCGACAGCTTGACCGGAAAACCGATGTTGGGCACCGTGCCCTCGACCGGATGGTCGATTTCCATGCGCATGCCGCGGGCCTTCGCATGCTCGCTGCCGAAGGCTTGCGGATAGGTCAGGATCGGGCCGGCGGGGATGCCCGCTTCCAGCAGCGTGCCGACCCAGTAGTCCTTGGGCTGCTGGCGGAACGTGCGCTCCAGCTCCTGCTCCAGCGCCGGCCGATTGGCCAGTCGCAGCGAGATCGTCGCGAAGCGCCCGTCGGCCAGCAATTCCGGCCGGCCGATCAGCGTGCACAGCTTTTGCCACAGCTTCTGGTTGTTGGCGCCCATCACGAAGTAGCCGTCCGCGCAGGCCATCGCCTGGTAAGGCGCGGTCATCTTGTTGGACGTGCCCAGCGGCTGCGGCTCGACGCCGGTGCCCCAGTAATCGCAGATATCCCAGATCGAGAAGGCCATCGCCGAATCGAACAGCGCGGCATCGACATGCTGACCCAGGCCGCTGTTTTTCGCCCCGATGTATGCCGACAGCGTGGCGTAGATCGCGAACAGCGCGCAGCCGATGTCCGCCACCGGCACGCCGGCCTTCACCGGCGGACCGCCGGGGTAGCCGGTGACGCTCATCACGCCCGACATCGCCTGCGCCATCAGGTCGAATCCGGGCCGGTCGGCCCAGGGCCCGGTCTGACCGAAGCCGGAGATGCTGGTGTAGACCAGGCGCGGATTGATTTCCTTGAGCACGTCGTAGCCCAGCCCCAGCCGCCGCATCGCGCCCGGACGGTAGTTCTCGACCAGGATGTCGGCTTGCTCGACCAGTCGCAGCAGCACCGCCTTGCCGGCCTCCGATTTGAGGTTGAGCGTGAGGCTGCGCTTGTTGCGGTTCATGTTCAGGAAGCCCAGGCTGTCGTCGCCCTTCATCCTGAACCCCATCGCGCCACGGGTCTGGTCGCCGCCACCCGGCGGCTCGACCTTGATCACGTCGGCGCCCAGGTCCGCCAGCAGCATGCAGGCATACGGCCCCGCCATCACCTGGCAGATGTCCAGCACCTTCACCCCGGCGAGCGGTAACGGCCGTCCAGCGCGAGCGCCGGCGCCCGTGTCATGTTTCGTCACCGGGAGATCCTCAGGACGCGCGTTTACGAGTCCATCTTGACGTTCGCGTCCTTGACGACCTTGGCCCACTTGACGGCTTCGACCCTCATGAATTCGGCGAACTTCTCGACCGAGCCGCCACCGTCTTCGGCGCCGTACTGCTCGAACTTCTCGGCCACGTCCGGCATGGCGAGCACCTTGTTGATGTCCTCGTTCATGCGCCGGGCCAGCGCCGTCGGCATCATGCGCGGACCGACCAGGCCGTACCAGGTGGTGGCCTCATAGCCCGGAAAGCCCGACTCGTTCATGGTCGGCACGTTCGGGTGGCCCTTGGCGCGCTTCTGCCGCGTCTGGGCAATGGCGATCGCCTTGCCGCTCTTTACATGCGGCGTGGCCGCCGTCATGGTGTCGAAGCTGTAGTTGATCTGGCCGCCGATGAGGTCGGTGAGCATCGGGCCGGAGCCCTTGTAAGGCACGTGCAGCGCCTGCAGCTTGCCCTGAAGCTTGAACATCTCCAGTGCCAGGTGCTGGGCCGAGCCGGTGCCGGCCGATCCGAAGCTGATCTGATTCGGCTTGGCCCGGCACAGATCGACCAGCTCCTTGACGGTTTTCGCGGCCTGCTGCTCATTACCGATCAGCAGGTTGGGCGTGACGCCGATCAGGCACACCGGCGAGAAGTCGCGGGTGGCGTCGTAGTTCATTTTCGGGAACAAGGCCGGCGCGATGGCATGGCTGTTGATGTGCGCCATCAGCAGCGTGGAGCCGTCGCCGGCCTGCTTGGCCACATAGTCGGCGGCGATCACGCCGCTGGCACCCGCCTTGTTTTCGACCACCACGGTGGTCTTCCAGATGTCAGCCAGCTTCTGGCCGACCACCCGCGCCAGGATGTCGGTGCCGCCGCCGGGGGCGAAACCGACCACGATCCGGATCGGGCCGTTCGGCATCGGCTGGGCATGGATCATGGGTGCGGCCACCAAAGCCGCGGCGCCGGCTGCGAAGGTTCTGCGTTGCAACATGGGTAAAGCTCTCCCTTTTTTGTCAACCTGCGACCAGGTGATCTGCCAATATTGTCACATTACTAATGCTCAATAGCAGCGCTTTTTTCATGAAGCAGGATTCGCGGATTGCGATTCCTGTAGGACACGGACTACGCTCAGGGCCGCTGAAGGCAAGGCACTGCCGTTGGCATGGCACAGGACGAAGCGGCGGGCGGCCCAGGCGCCGTCGATCGTCAAGCGCACAAAGGCGGCGCTGCCCGCGATCGAGCTTGCCACCGCCTCGGGCATCACGCCGATGCCCACCCCCTGCGCGATCATGGCCGCCATGCTGTCGAAGCTGCCGACCCGGATCGGCATCCGCAGCACCCGGCTGGCCTCGGCCGCCTGCCGCTCCAGGCTGATCGAGATGGCAGAACCGTCCTCCAGCGCGATCACGTCCCAGTCGACGATGTCCTCGATGCCGGCCCGCTCGCGCCCAGCCAGCGGGTGGCCGGCCGGCACCACCACCACCAGCCGGTCCTCGCGGTAGTGCGAGGTCGGCATGTCGACCGGTCCCAGGCTGCTCTCGTAGATGCCGAGGTCGGCCAGGCCCCGGCCCATTGCCTGCAGCACGCCGTGGCTGTTCATCTCCTGCAGGTCGATCCGCACGCCCGGGCAGGCCTGCGCGCAGCGCTGGATGTCCCGGGGCAGGAACTGCAGCACCACCGATTTGCAGGCCGCGATCCGGACCACGCCCTTGTGGCCGAGCAGGAACGAAGCGGCGTCGTCCTGCATCCGCGCCGTGGTGTGGATGATGCTGCGGGCATGGGCCAGCAAGGCGCGGCCGGCGTCGGTCAGGGCCATCC
>JAJAZH010000159.1 GCA_026785815.1 Ramlibacter sp.
CTGCCATTGCTGCGGCAGAGAGAAGTCGCCGCTGTCCTCGTGCAGGCTGCCGTTGAAGAGGCCGAACAGGGTCGACTTGCCGGCGCCATTGCGCCCGACCAGGCCGACCTTCTCGCCCGGATTGAGCGTGACGGAGACCTTGTCCAGCAGCACCTTGGCGCTGCGGCGCAGCGTGACGTTTTTAAGAGTGATCAATGCGGGTCCATGGATCCCGGCTCAAGGCCGGGATGACAAAGTCAGAAGCGCTTCGCGCGTCAGCAGCAACACCTGGTCTTCGCCGGCGCTGGTTTCCAGCCACACTGCTTCGAGCCGTGGAAAGGCGACTTCGAAATGCGCGCGTTCGTTGCCGATCTCCAGCACCAGCACCGCATGGTCGTTCATGTGGGCGGGCGCGTCGGCCAGCAGCTTGCGGATCAAGTCCATGCCGTCGGCTCCTCCGGCCAGCGCCAGCGCCGGTTCGGCCTGGTATTCCGCCGGCAGGGCGCTCATGCTTTGCGCGTTGACATACGGCGGATTGCACAGGATCAGGTCGTAGCGGCCATGCACGGCGTCCAGTCCGTCGGAGTGGATCAGCGCGATGCGGTCGGCCAGGCCATGCCGGTCGACGTTGATCCGCGCCACTTCCAGCGCCTTGGGCGAGATGTCGGCGGCCGCGACGCTGACGTCGGGCCAGCACAGCGCGGCCAGCACGGCCAGGCTGCCGTTGCCGGTGCACAGATCGAGCACGCTGCGGGTCTGCTCGCGCAGCCAGTAATCGATAGCGCCGTTGCCGATGATCTCGGCGATGAAGCTGCGCGGCACGATCGCCCGCTCATCGACATAGAACGGTACGCCCTGCAGCCAGGCTTCGCGCGTCAGGTACGCGGCCGGCTTGCGGGTGGCGATGCGCTCGGCCAGCAGCGCGTCGACGGCGGCCTGCTGCGTCGCATCGACCGCGTCATCGGCGTGAGCGTCGATCCGGTCCAGCGGATGCCCCAGTTTCCAAAGCACCAGCCACGCGGCCTCGTCGAACGCGTTGGCCGTGCCATGGCCGAAAGCCACGCCGGCATCCGCGAGCCGCCTGGCGCTCGCCTCGATCAGCTCGATCACCGTCATTGCAACAACGCGTTCAGGTTCTCGAGCGTGCGCCGGTAGATGTGCTTGAGCGGCTCGATGTCGGCCACGGTGACATGCTCGTCGATCTTGTGGATACTGGCATTGACCGGCCCGAATTCGATCACCTGCGCACAGATGCGCGAGATGAAGCGACCGTCGCTGGTGCCGCCGGTGGTCGACAGCTCGGTCTCGACGCCGGTTTCGGCGCGGATCGCCGCCTGCAGCGCGGCCACCAGTTCGCCCGGCTTCGTCAGGAAGGGGAGGCCGCCGACCACCCATGCAATGTCGTACTCGAGCCCATGGCGGTCCAGCACCTGGGCCACGCGCTGCTGCAGGCCGGCGGCGCTGGACTCGGTGCAGTAGCGGAAGTTGAAGTCCACCACCACCGTGCCCGGGATCACGTTGCCGGCGCCGGTGCCGCCGTGGATGTTGCTGACCTGCCAGCTGGTGGGCGGGAAGAATTCGTTGCCCCGGTCCCATTCGATCGAGGCCAGTTCGGCCAGCGCCGGCAGCGCCATGTGGATCGGGTTCTTCGCCAGTTGCGGATAGGCGATGTGCCCTTGCACGCCCTTGACGGTGAGCCTGGCGCTCATGCTGCCGCGCCGGCCGTTCTTGATCATGTCGCCCAGCCGGGCGACCGAAGTCGGTTCGCCGACGATGCAGAAATCGAGCTTCTCGCCGCGCGCTTCCAACAGCTTGCAGACGACGACGGTGCCGTCCACGCTCGGGCCTTCTTCG
This sequence comes from Ramlibacter sp., assembly GCA_026785815.1. Classification (GTDB taxonomy): domain Bacteria; phylum Pseudomonadota; class Gammaproteobacteria; order Burkholderiales; family Burkholderiaceae_C; genus Ramlibacter. The sequence continues at coordinate 1,834 of JAJAZH010000159.1, forward strand.
TCGCTGGTGATCAGCAGGGCGATTGAGAGCGCAGGCTGCGGATGGGCCATGAGGAATTCGTCGATCGCGACCACGAAGGCGGCAATCGAAGTCTTCATGTCGGCCGCGCCCCGGCCATAGAGCTTGCCGTCACGGTGCGCGGGGACGAACGGATTGGAGGCCCACTGGTCCAGCGGCCCGGTTGGAACCACGTCCGTGTGGCCGGCGAACACCAGCGTCTTGCCGCCGGCGCCAGCGGGCAGCGTCCCCTGGCGCCTGGCCCAGAGATTGACGACCCTGAAATCCGCCGGGCCGCTCTCGATGGTTTCGCAGACGAAGCCGTGCGGCTCCAGGTGCCTGGCAAGGATCCGCTGGCAGCCCTGGTCGTCGGGCGTGACAGAAGGCCGGGAGATCAGTTCTTCCGTGAGGTGCAGCGCGCGCGACATGTCAGGTCAGCGCCGGAGACGAAGTGACAAGCGTGGGGGCCACTCGTTCGCCGCCGGGCCGCCCCAAGGCGAACGTAGCCCCCTCGGGGGGCAGCGCAGTACACGAAGTGACAAGCGTGGGGGCCATTTAATGTTTGACGTCCAGCGTGATTTCGGTGAACGACGCTTCTTCCGCGAGGTCTTCCTCGCTCGCGCCTTCTTCGGCGAAGTGGGCGTCCTTGCCCGCGACTTCGTTCTGCAGCCGCCACTGCAGGTTGGTCGGCGAGTCGGCGTAGGTCAGGCCTTCCTTCTTTTCCACGATGCCGTCGATGATCAGCCGGGCGATGTCCTGCTCGAAGGTCTGCGAGCCCTCGGCCATCGACTTTTCCATCGCTTCCTTGACGCCGGAAAAATCGCCTTTTTCGATCAGCTCGGCGATCAGCTTGGTGTTGAGCATCACTTCCACAGCCGGCGCCCGGGTGCCGGTCACGGTTCGCAGCAGCCGCTGCGACACCACGGCCTTGAGGGCGGCAGACAGATCGCCGAGCATGGTCGGGCGCACTTCCACCGGGTAGAAGCTCAGCACGCGGTTGAGCGCCTGGTAGCTGTTGTTGGCGTGCATGGTGGCCAGGCACAGGTGGCCCGACTGGGCGTAGGCAATGGCGGCCGACATGGTTTCGCGGTCGCGGATCTCGCCCACCAGGATCACGTCCGGCGCCTGCCGCAGCGCGTTCTTCAATGCGATGGCCATCGACTGGGTGTCGCTGCCGACCTCGCGCTGGTTGACCACCGACTTCTTGTTCTTGAACAGGAATTCGACCGGGTCCTCGATCGTCAGAATGTGTCCGGTGGCCTTCTCGTTGCGGTAATCCATCATCGAAGCCAGCGTGGTGCTCTTGCCGGCGCCGGTGGCGCCGACCATCAGCAGCAGGCCGCGCTTTTCCATGATCAGGTCGCCCAGGATCATCGGCACCGACAGCGACGCCAGCGCCGGAATCTCGGTGGTGATGAAGCGGATCACGGCCGCGTAGGTGCCGCGCTGGCGCATCGCCGAAAAGCGGAAGTTGCCCACGCCCTCGATGGCCTGCGCCATGTTTAGCTCGCCGGTGTCTTCCAGCTCGCGGATCCGCTTGGGCGGCAGCACCTCGGACAGCAGCGCCTTGGGCGCGTCCGGTGGCAGCAACTGGGCGTTGATCGGCAGGCACTGGCCGTTGATCTTGATCATCGCCGGAGCGTGGGCCGACAGGTAGACGTCCGACGCGCCCTTGTCGCCCATCAGCCTCAGAATCCGCTCCATCGTGCTCATAGATACTCCTTCGTCAAAAGTTTTGCTCCGCTGCGCTCCACAAAACTCTTGCCGAGTTCAGTCAGCAAAAGAGCTTGGGGCGGCCCGGCACTTTTTTGAGTCATTGAATTCAACAATCAAGGCCGCAGCAGGTCGTTGAGGGACGTCTTGGCGCGGGTCTGGGCGTCGACCCGCTTGACGATGATGGCCGCATACAGGCTGTACTTGCCGCCGTCCTTGGGCAGGCTGCCGGAGATCACCACCGAGCCGGCCGGGATCCGGCCGTAGCTCACCTCGCCGCTGGCGCGGTCGTAGATCGGGGTGCTCTGGCCCAGGTAGACGCCCATCGAGATCACCGAGTTCTCCTCGACGATCACGCCTTCGACCACTTCCGAGCGGGCGCCGATGAAGCAGTTGTCCTCGATGATGGTCGGGTTGGCCTGCAGCGGCTCCAGCACGCCACCGAGGCCGACGCCGCCGGAGATGTGGACGTTCTTGCCGACCTGGGCGCAGCTGCCGACCGTGGCCCAGGTGTCGACCATGGTGCCTTCGTCGACATAAGCGCCGATGTTCACGTAGCTGGGCATCAGGATCGCGCCCCGGGCGATGAAGCTGCCGCGGCGCGCCACGGCGGGAGGCACCACGCGCACGCCGGTGGCCGCCATCTCGTCGGCGGTCAAGTGTGAAAACTTGGTCTGGACCTTGTCGTAGAAGCCGAGGTCGCCGGCGCGCATGATCTCGTTGTCCTTCAGCCTGAACGACAGCAGCACCGCCTTCTTGATCCACTGGTGCACCGTCCACTGGCCGACCCCGGTGCGGGTCGCGACCCTCATCTCGCCGTTGTTCAGGGCGGCGATCACATGCTCCACGGCATCGGCGACCTCTTTCGGCGCCGACTTGGGCGAGATGTTGGCGCGGTTCTCCCACGCGGCGTCGATGGTCTGCTGGAGCTGTAGGGTCATGGAATTACTTCGATCTGTTTTTCACGAACTGGACGATGCGCTGCGCGGCTTCCACGCATTCGGGCGTCCCGGCCACCAGCGCCATGCGGATTCGACCCCGACCCGGGTTGTTCCCCGGGGCGTCACCATTCTCGGGATTGAGGCCCGCGCTGTCGCGGGCCAGGTAGCTGCCCGGCAGCACGGTGACATTGTATTGAGCCAGCAGGTCGCGGGCGAATGCAGTGTCGCTTTCCCCCACATTCGCCCACAGGTAGAAGCCGGCGTCGGGCAGCTGCACGTCCAGCACGCTGGCGACGACAGGCGTCACTTCGGCGAACTTGGCGCGGTACAGGGCCCGGTTTTCGACCACATGCTGCTCGTCGCCCCAGGCGGCGATGCTGGCGGCCTGCACCACCGGGCTCATGGCGCTGCCATGGTAGGTGCGGTACAGCAGGAACTGCTTGATCAGGCGCGCGTCGCCGGCCACGAAGCCGCTGCGCAACCCGGGGACGTTGCTGCGCTTGGACAGGCTGGTGAACGACACCAGGTTCCTGAAATCGTTGCGCCCCAGTCGGGCCGCTGCCTCCAGCCCGCCCAGCGGCGGCTCGCCCGAGAAGTAGATCTCGCTGTAGCACTCGTCGGAGGCGATTACGAAACCGTGCCGGTCGGACAGCTCGAACAGCTTCTTCCACTCGGCCAGCGGCATCACCGCGCCGGTCGGATTGCCCGGCGAGCAGACGAACAGCAGCTGGGTGCGGGCCCAGACCGCGGCCGGCACGCTGTCCCAGTCGACCGCGAAATTGCGGGCCGGATCGCTGGGCGCGTAAAACGGCTCCGCACCGGCAAGCAGCGCCGCCCCTTCGTAGATTTGATAGAACGGATTGGGGCAGACCACCACCGGGCCGGGCTCGCCGAACGTAGCGCCCACGCTCCCCAGCTCGTGGGGTTCGCTGCCCTCCGAGGGCGCGTCGCCGGCCTTGACGCGGCCCGGCGGCCGACGAGGATCGATCACGGTCTGGGCGAAGGCGAACAGGGCCTCGCGCGAGCCGTTGACCGGCAGCACCTGGGTTGCCGGGTCGACGACCAGGCCGTAGCGCCGTTGCAGCCAGCCACTGAAGGCTTCCCGCAGCCGCGGCGATCCTGCCGTGGGCGGGTAGCCGGCCAGGTCGCTGGCCGGGTCGTACAGCGCCGCTGTCAGCGCCTGCTTGATGAATTCGGGCGTCGGGTGCTTGGGCTCCCCGATGCCCAGGCTGATGGGCCGGCAGGAGGGGTTGGGCGTGACGCCCGCGAACAGCTCGCGCAGCCGCTCGAACGGGTAAGGCTGCAGCCGGGACAACTGGGGATTCATAAGGCGTCGATTATCGCGGCAGGCCCTGGCCACCCCGGGGCTGATTGACGCGGCGCGCCGCCTCGCATCCAATGCGGGCATGAACGCTTCTAGCTGGCGCCTTTCCGATGCCCGTTTCCTGCTGGTGCTGGCGCTGCCCCTGGTGATGCTGGGTATTGTCCTCGTCGACCCGGCAAGCGTCGCGTTGGGTGCTGCGGGCAGCTGGGCCGTGATCGCAGCGATCGACACGCTGTGGCCAGGCGCTCAGCGCTCACCTGCACCGGCCGGACGTCAACCGGCACTGCGCTGGCTGTTGCGGCTTTACGTGCCGCTGCATCTGGCGTTGCTGGTGGCGGGGCTGCGCGCAGCTGCCGGGGCCGACTGGCCGCAGCTGGCCGGGCTGGCATTCGGCATCGGCTTCATCACCGGTTCGATGGGAATCACCTTCGCCCATGAACTCGGGCACAGCCGCAGCCGCGTCGACCGGGCGCTGGCCTGGGCGCTGATGGCCAGCGTCAATTACAGCCATTTCATGGTGGAGCACTACCGCGGCCACCATCCGCGTGCCGCCACCCGGGAAGACCCAGCCAGCGCCCGTCCCGGCGAGAGCCTGTGGCGGTTCCTGCCGCGCACGTTGACCGGCAGCTTCGTCGGGGCCTGGCGGCTGGAGGCGCAGTCGTTGCGCCGCACCGGAGGCGGCTGGCTGTCGAGTCCGCTGGCCTGGTGCTGGGGATTGAATCTGGGATTCGTGCTGCTGCTGGCGCTGTCGGGGCAAAGCCGGATGCTGGCGTTCTGGCTGGGACAGTGCGCCATGGCGATCTGGTTGCTGGAAACGGTGAACTACATCGAACATTACGGCTTGCAGCGGACCACGTCGGCGGACGGCAAGCGCGAACCGTTCGGCGTGCACCATGCGTGGAACGCCGACCATGTGCTGAGCAACAGCGTGCTGGCCAACCTGCAGCGCCATTCGGACCACCACCTGCGGGCGCTGACGCCGTATTCCGAGCTGCAGGCGCTGCCCGGGCCGCAGTTGCCGACCGGTTACGCCGGTTCGGTCCTGCTGGCAGCCGTTCCGCCGCTGTGGTTCGCGGTGATGAAAAAGCGACTGGCCGGACTCACAGCAGGCTGAACGCGCCCCGGCGAGGTCGCCTGAATTGCAGGTCTCCCTGAAGGCGGAGAAATGTCGCGCCGCGCTCTGTGGAAATGGCGGTTGCGGCCGCTTTTTCGGCGCTTTCGCTCCGGTATCATCGCAGCCAGCCTGCCGTGCCGACGGTTCCTGCCAACGACAGACTTCCATCCGAACAAGTGCGCCTCAATTCCATCAAGTTATCCGGGTTCAAATCCTTCGCCGAACCCACCAACTTCATGTTGCCGGGTCAGCTGGTCGGGGTGGTCGGGCCCAACGGCTGCGGCAAGTCCAACATCATGGACGCGGTGCGCTGGGTGTTGGGCGAATCGCGGGCCAGCGAGCTGCGCGGCGAGTCGATGCAGGACGTGATCTTCAACGGGACCACGACGCGCAAGCCGTCGTCGCGGGCCTCGGTGGAACTGGTGTTCGACAACGCCGACCACCGCGCCGGCGGCCAGTGGGGCCAGTTCGCCGAGATCGCGGTCAAGCGGGTGCTGACGCGCGACGGCACCAGCAGCTACTACATCAACAACCAGCCGGTGCGCCGGCGCGACGTGCAGGACGTGTTCCTGGGCACCGGGCTCGGCCCGCGCGCCTACGCCATCATCGGCCAGGGCACGATCAGCCGCATCATCGAATCCAAGCCCGAGGAACTGCGCCTGTTCCTGGAGGAAGCTGCGGGGGTCTCCAAGTACAAGGAGCGCCGCCGCGAAACCGAGAGCCGGCTCGGCGACACCCGCGAGAACCTGACCCGGGTCGAGGACATCCTGCGCGAGTTGAACAGCAACCTCGACAAGCTGGAAAAGCAGGCCGAGGTCGCGCAGCAGTACAACCTGTGGCAGTCGCAGGCCACCTTGAAGCAACACCAGCTCTGGTTCCTGAAACGCGCCGAGAGCGAAGTCGACCAGGGCCGGGTC
>JAJAZH010000160.1 GCA_026785815.1 Ramlibacter sp.
ACCTGCAGGTGGAATTGGTGCGCCGGCATCGCGCCGGCCAGACCGATGAGCGCACCCGACGCGGAATCCACATCTCGATCAACGGCATTGCGGCCGGGTTGCGCAACACCGGATGAGCCAGACGCTGTAGGAGCCGTCCTACGGCCAGCGTCGCGTGGTCCGACAGCGTTTTCCCGGGATCTGCGTAGGATCGGGCGATCGCCTTAGACGAGACGGACCGCCCCTTCGGCGGCTCTGTCCGGCGCACCACCCGGAGTCGAGCATGACCACCATTCCAGTGCAGGCGCACTTGCCTGTCGACGACAATTCTTTCGTTTCGAGCGACATGACAGCGCTCGCGTCCCATATGTGTGACTGCGAGCGTTCGCACGGCGCGTTGTTGCCTCTGCTGTCGGTCCTTGAACGGGCCAAGTCGCTGGCATCGGGCCACATCGTGACCACCGGCGCACTGGTTGGCGCGACCGGCCTGTGCCTGCTGCTGGCGCTCGCCTGAAGTCCGCCGACCGGGACGCTGTCGACTGGCTGGGGGCCGTCACCCCTTATGCCCGCAACATCCTGCAGTCGGCCGGCAAGTCCGAGCCGCCGATCCGCGCCGAGCTGTTCGGCATTCACCGGTTCGAGGACCACGGCCGCAGCCTGGCAAGGGCCCAGGTGCTGGACGAAAGCAGCGTCCGGCGCAAGGCTCCGTTTTTCCCGCGGGTCGAGGAAAACCTTAAGGCGCTGCGCAGCGCCTATGACCAGATTGCACTGAGCTCCCGCCGCGGCCAGTACGTCACGCCGGCGGCCGAATGGCTGCTCGACAACTTTCACCTGGTCGAGGCCCAGCTCGAGCAGATCCGGGAAGGCGTGCCGCGCCGCTATTACGCCGAGCTGCCCAAGCTGGCCGGCGCGCCGCTGGCGGGACTGCCTCGCGTGTATGGCATCGCCTGGGCCTACGTCGCCCACACCGACAGCGTGCTGGACCCCCAGACCTTTACCGCGTTCCTGAACGCCTACCAGGAGGTCAGCGAACTGCGGCTGGCCGAGCTGTGGGCCCTGCCCACGACCCTGCGCGTGGTGCTGCTGGAGAACCTGCGCCGGATGGCCGACGAGATTGCGGCCGGCAAGGTGGCGCGGGAACTGGCGCACGCGGTCGGCGATGCGGCGGAGCAGATCAGCGAAGAGCATCTGGACCGCATTGACGCGCAGATGACGCGTTGCGGGCTGCGGCGGGCCTGGCTCACCCAGTTGTGGCAGCGCGTTCCAACCGAGCAGCTCGACTTCTCGTCGACCCTGGTCAAGTGGATGGAGCGCCACTGTCCCGACGGCCAGGCGCTGGTGATGGAAAGCCAGTCGGCCCAAGTGGCCGCCAATCTGACCGTCAGCAACATCATCACCACCCTGCGGTTGATCGGGCAGATCGACTGGGTCGAGCTGATCGAGCCGGTCAGCCATCCGCTGCAATTGCTGCAGCAGTTGCCCAGCTTCGGACGCGAAAGCGAAATCACACGCCAGCAGATCACGCGCGCCATGGAGCAACTGGCGCGCCAGAGCCGGCGGACCGAACGCGAAGTGGCGCAGGCAGTGCTGTCGGTGGCGCAGCAATCGCCCAGCTCGCCGGTGGAGCAGACAGCGGGCTATTACCTGATCGGCGACGGTCGCGAGCGGCTGGCCGCCTCCATGCAGCTGCCTGCGCCGGTGCCGCGCCGGCGCATCGTCAGGCTGTGGCTGTACACCATGGCCATCACGGTCGGGGCCGCCGTATTGTTGTGGCTGGCCTCTCATCGGCTGGACGTCACCGGCTGGCCGGAGTTGGTGTTCCTGTTGTTGCTCGCGTTTCCCGCCTCCGAAGCAGCGGCGTCGCTGGTCCATCGGGTGCTGGCTGAATCGCTCAAGATCCGGTTGTTGCCTCGGCTGGAGCTGGCCGGCGGCATCGCGGCGCAAGACGCGGCGCTAGTGGTCATTCCGACGATGCTCACCTCGCCCGGGGCGACCCGGGTGCTGCTGGAACAACTGGAGCGGCATTGGCTGGCCAACCGGGAGCAGCACGCGCAGTTCGCCTTGCTCACCGACTGGACCGACGCGGACGCGGCCACGCTCCACACCGATACGGCGTTGCTGGCGGACGCGCTGGCGCAGGTGCAGGCGCTCAACCACCGCACGCCTGTCGACACCGACGCGCCACCGCGCTTCCTGCTGGTCCACCGGCCGCGCACCTGGAGCGAAACCCAGCAGCGCTGGCTGGGCTGGGAGCGCAAGCGCGGCAAGCTGGAAATGCTGGTGCGCGCGCTGGCCACCGGCAGCTGGGACGGATTCCTTCCGCTGGCGCCGGGGCTGCGGCTGCGGCCCGGGATCCGCTTCGTGCTCACCCTGGACAGCGACACCGGCTTGCCGCCGGGCGCGCTGCGCGAGCTGGTCGCGATCGGCGCCCATCCATTGAACGAGCCGAAGGTCGACCCGGTGGCGCGCCGCGTGGTGGCCGGCTACGGCATTCTCCAGCCGCGCCTGATCGTGCCCCTGACACCGGACGGCAAGAACACGCGCTTTCATCGCCTGTTCGCCGGACAGGCCGGCATGGACCCTTACAACAGCGCGGTGTCCGATGTCTACCAGGACCTGTTCGGCACGGCCAGCTTCACCGGCAAAGGGCTGCTGAATGTCGCGGCCTGCCATGCAGTGCTCGATGGCCGCTTGCCGGACGGCGCGATCCTCAGCCACGACCTGCTGGAAGGGAGCATCGCGCGCTGCGGTTTCGTCAGCGATGTGACGCTGGTGGAGGAGCACCCCCAGCATCCGGGCGTGGCGGCATCGAGACTGCATCGCTGGACCCGCGGCGACTGGCAACTGGTGCCGGTGATGCGGCGCGCCCGTGCCTTTGGCATCGACGGCCTGGGCTTGTGGAAGATGAGCGACAACCTGCGCCGCTCGCTGGTGCAGCCGGCCTGCGCGCTGCTGTTGACTCTGTCGGTGTTTGAAGGCTCGCTGGATCCGGCCAGCGCCATCGTGATGGTGTTCGGCGCGCTGCTGGCGGGCCCGCTGCTGGGCTCGCTGGCGGGCCTGGTGCCGACCCGACGGCGGATCGCATGGCGCCACTTCTTCCACGTTGGACGGCTGGAACTGGTGCGCGCCCTGGCCGGGGCGGCCTGGCAGTTCAGCCAGCTGGCGGCGCAGGCCGGACTGCTGCTCGACGCGGCCACCCGATCGGTCTGGCGCATGGCCGTCAGCCGCCGCAAGCTGCTGGAGTGGACCACCGCGGCGCAGGCCCAGGCAACAGCCCGGCAGGACCTCTGGTTCTTCCTTCAGCAGCGCTGGCAGATGTCGCTGCTGTGCGCCGGATTGGCGGTGGCGTCGCTGTGGGGCGCGCATCCGGTGGTCGGCGTGTTGCTGTTCGGCTTGTGGGCCTGCTCGCCCCTGGTTCACTGGTGGTCGGCGCGCACCGGCAATCTCAGCCCGGTCGAGACCCTGGGCAACAAGGACCGGCAGTACCTGCGGGCGCTGGCCCGCGACACCTGGCGCTTCTTCGAGCGCTGCGTCGGCGCCGAAGACAATCACCTGCCGCCGGACAACCTGCAACTGGTGCCCGAGCCGGTGGTGGCGCATCGCACGTCGCCGACCAACATCGGCTTGTACCTTCTGGCCGCCTGCTGTGCGCGCGAATTCGGCTGGATCAGCACCGGCGAGCTGACCAGCCGGCTGCAGGCGACGCTGGACACGCTGGACCGGCTGCCGAAGCACCGCGGCCACCTGCTCAACTGGTACGACACGCGGACCCTGGAGATCCTGGCGCCGGCCTACGTCTCCACGGTCGACAGCGGCAACCTGGCCGGCCTGTTGTTGACCGTATCGCAAGCCTGCAGCGAGCTGGCGCGACTGGGTGCCGACGGCAGTGCCGCGCAGGCCGCGTTGCGGATGCTCGCCACCCGCTGCCGTGAACTGGCCATGGCCATGGACTTCCGCTGCGTTTACGACGGCAAGCGGCACCTGTTCCACATCGGCCTGCGAGTCCAGGAACAGGCGCTCGATGCCAGCTACTACGACCTGCTGGCTTCCGAAGCCCGCCTGACCAGCCTGCTCGCGATCGCCAAGGGCGACGTGCCGCGCCGCCACTGGGGCGCGCTGGGCCGGCCGTTCCTTTCCGTTGGCGTGACGGCCGGCCTGAAGTCCTGGTCGGGGTCGATGTTCGAGTACCTGATGCCTTCGCTGTTGATGCCCGAGCCGGTCGGCGGGATGCTGCATTCGGCAGCGTGCGCGGCGGTTTCCGAACAGCAGGCGACAGGAGCAGCGCAAGACTTGCCGTGGGGCATTTCCGAATCCGCCTATTTCGCCCAGGACCATTCGCTGGCGTTCCAGTACGGTCCGTTCGGAGCGCCCCGGCTGGCATTGCGCCGGACGCCACCGGGGGACCGCGTGGTGGCGCCCTACGCCAGCCTGCTGGCCACGATGTTCAAGCCGCGCGCGGCCGCCGCGAACCTCAGGCGGCTGGAGGAGATGGGCGGCCGCGGCGAACTGGGCATGTTCGAGGCCCTCGATTTCACCGTCTCGCGGCAGCCGGCGGCGCAACCGTTCAGCGTGGTCGAGACTTTCATGGCACATCACCACGGCATGTCGGTCGTGGCGCTGTGCAACGTGCTGTGCGCCGATGCGCCGCGGCGCTGGTTCTCCGCCGACGCCATGGTGATGGCGCATGAGGTGCTGCTGCATGAAAGCACACCCCGGCAGATCGTCGAAAGCGCCGATCCACGCCATCCGCCGGAGCCGGGCGACAGCCAGCAGGCGCCGGTGTTCCAGGCGCGCAAGGTGAACCCGGTCTCCGACGGCTGGAAGCCGACCCACCTGCTGTCCAACGGCCGCTACACGGTGGCGTTGCGGGCCAGCGGCGCCGGGGTCAGCCGCTGGAACGGCCAGAACATCTCGCGCTGGCGCGACGACCTGTTGCGCGATGCCTATGGCAGCTTCTTCTACCTCCGGCGCGAGGGCCAACCCGAGCTGGTCTCGCTCACCGCCGGCCCCGCGCCGGGCGCAGGCTGGCGCTACCAGGCCCGGTTCATGGCGGACCGGGTGCAGTTCGATGCCCAGGGCGAGGACATCGCCGCTGGCATCACGGTCCTGGTGAGCCCGGAAGACGACACCGAACTGCGGATCGTCACCCTGCGCAATACCAGCCGGTCGGCCATGACGTATGAACTGGTGTCCAGCTTCGAGCCGGTGCTGGCGGCGGCAGCGGCCGACGAAGCGCATCCCGCGTTCTCCAACCTGTTCATCCAGACCCGCTGGCAGCCGCAGTCACGCGCGCTCGTGATTGCGCGGCGGCCGCGCCTGCAGGGTGACCCGGAGATCACGGCGGCGCATTTCCTGGCCGGCGCCGAGGGCGAGGTGGTCTCACTTGAATGCATCACCGACCGGCGCGGGTTCCGCGGCCGCAATCGTCCGACCGGCGCGTCCGCGCTGGCGCCGCAGCGGACCGGCGCCGATGGTGAACCGGTCAACGGGCTGGATCCCGTGGCCTGCCTGCGGGTGCGAGTGCGGATCGGTCCCGGCGCGATAGCGCGCCTGACCTTCGCCACATCAGCGGCATTCACCGAAAGCGAACTCGACGCCAGGATCGACAGCTACCTGCAGCCAATGCACGTCGAGCGCGCGGTCCGGATGGCCGCGACGCTGGCCCAGGTCCGGTTGCGCGACCTGGGACTTGCGCCCGAGGAAAACCTGGCGCTGCAGGACCTCACCACGGCGCTGATGTACAGCGCGCCGCGCACCGGTACCGACCGCGGGCCAGTGGACCAGCGCCAGCTTTGGCGGTTCGGGCTGTCGGGCGACAAGCCGATCGTGCTGGTCCGCGTCCACTCCGCCAACGGCATTCCTCTGGTGCACTCGCTGTTGCGGGCCCAGCCTTGGTGGACGTTTGGCGGCCTGGCGGTCGACGTGGTGGTGCTCAACAGCGAGCCCAACTCCTACCTGATGCCGCTGCAGCGCGACATTCTGGCGCTGCGCGACCGCTTGATGCAGGCGGTGCAGAACAGTTTCCCGCGCAGCGACGCGGCCGGTTTCTTCCTGCTGCGCGAGCAGGAAGTGTCGGCTTCGGAAAAGGCCGCGCTGATCGGCCTGGCGCGGGTGATCCTGACCGCCGATGGCAGGCCGCTGGACTTGCAGGTGACGGCGCTGCGCGAGCTGTGGTCCGGGCCGGCGAGCCAGCCGCTGCTGCCGGCGCCGGCCGAGGCTGCTGCTGTTGCCGTTGCCTCTGCCGAAAGCGCCTTGCCGGTCAGCGGCCAGTTCGATCCTGCCAGCGGCGAGTTCCGCTTTGCCCTGGCGCCGGGTCAGGCGCCGCCGCGGCCCTGGGTCAACGTGATCGCCAATCCAGGCTTCGGTTTCCAGGTGTCGGAAGCCGGCAGCGGCTACACCTGGGCCGTCAACAGCCGGCTGCACCAGTTGAGCGCCTGGTCGAACGACCCGGTCGCCGACCCGGCTTCCGAGCACTGGCTACTGCAAGACCTGGACAGAGCGGAGCTGCTGTCGCTGACCGGTACCGGCGCAGCGCTGCGGGTTCGGCATGGCCAGGGCTATAGCGTGTTCGAGAGCACGCGCGCAGAACTCGACATCGAAACGACCTTCTTCGCCGATCGCGACCAGGCCGCCAAGATCGTCCGGGTCCGGCTGCACAACCGCGGCAGCGGCCGGCTGCGGCTGCGTGCGGTAGCGTTGGTCGAATGGCAGCTGGGAGCCAACCGAGGCGAGCGGCGCAGCGTCGTGACATGGAAGACAAGCGAACTGCCCGCGCTGTTCGCCCAGCAGCGGGAACACCGCGCCGGCTTCGGCGGGCAAACCGCGTACCTGATGCTGACCGGCGCCGGCAGGTTGTCGCAGTGGAGCTGCGATCGGAGCGAGTTTTTCGATCCGGCGGGCCGACTGGGCCTGCCAGAAAGCTGGGGCAGCCGCAGCGGCAGCGGACTCGACCCGTGCGCGGCGCTGGCCGCCGACCTGGTCGTCGGGCCCGGACAGAACACGACCTTCAGTTTCGTGCTCGGTCACGCCACGACCGCCGCACTGGCCGAGCAACGGGCGGCCGGCTGGAACGGACCGGACACGCTCGAGGCCCTGACGCAGGTCAAGGACTGGTGGCGCAAGCTCAATCAGGTCGTTCAGGTGACCTCGCCGGATCCGCAGTTCGACGCGCTGGTCAACCATTGGCTGCTGTACCAGACGGTGGCCTGCCGGCTCTGGTCCAAGGCCGGTTTCTACCAGGCCGGCGGCGCTTCCGGATTCCGTGACCAGCTGCAGGACGCGATGGCGCTGACGCTGGCCGATCCGCAGCGGCTGCGTGAGCAGATCGTGCTCAACGCGGCGCGCCAGTTCCCGGAAGGCGACGTCCAGCACTGGTGGCATGCCCCCGGCGGCGAAGGCGTGCGCACCCATTTCTCCGATGACCTGCTGTGGCTGCCGTATGCCTGCGCCCACTACCTGGAGTGCAGCGGCGACGCCGGACTGCTCGACCAGCAGGTGGCTTTCCTGGAGGGAGCCCAGATCCCGCCGGGCGCCGAGGATGCTTACTACACGCCGCAGATTTCGGCCACCACCGCCACTGTCTACGAACACTGCGCCCGCACCATCGACCGCAGCCTGCGGGTCGGCGAACATGGCTTGCCGCTGATGGGCACCGGCGACTGGAACGACGGCATGAATCGTGTCGGCCACCAGGGCCGCGGCGAATCGGTGTGGCTGGCCTGGTTCCTGTGCACCGTGGTGGAACGCTTCGCACCGATCGCACAGGCCCGGGGCGACGGCGAACGCGCGCACCAATGGCTGCAGGCGCGCTCCGGCTGGATCGCGGCGCTGCACGGGCCCGGCTGGGACGGCGCATGGTTCCGCCGCGCCTTCTTCGACAACGGCGACCCGCTCGGCTCGCAAGCCAACGACGAATGCCGGATCGACCTGATCGCGCAGGCCTGGTCGGTGCTGTCGGGCGCCTCGACGGCGCAGTACACCGGGCCGGCAATGGCGGCGCTCAAGGACCAGCTGGTCGATCGCGAGGCCGGCCTGCTGCGGCTGCTGACCCCGCCGCTGCAGCACTCGGCGAACAACCCCGGCTACATCCAGGCCTACCCGCCCGGAGTCCGTGAAAACGGCGGACAGTATTCGCATGCCGCGGTGTGGGCGCTGATGGCGCAGGCCCAGAGCGGCGACGTCGAAGGCGCGTGGAGCAGCTTCAAGTCGATCAGCCCGGCCCACCGAAGCCAGCATCCGCAGCGCGCAGCGGCGTACGAACTGGAGCCCTATGTGACCGCGGGCGACATCTACAGCGCGCAGCCCTATGTCGGGCGCGGCGGATGGAGCTGGTACACCGGCTCGGCCGCCTGGCTGTACCGCGCCGCGGTCGAAACACTGCTGGGCCTGGCAGTGCGTCCGGGCGGATTCTCGCTGTCGCCACGCCTGCCGGCGCACTGGCCTTCGTTCGAGCTGCGGCTTCAGCTGCAGGAGCGCGACGTCCGGATCCACTGGGAGCGCGACTCCCACCCGCAAACCCTGCTGGCGCCCGACCTGCAGTTCGGCTGGGGCCAATGGGTCGAGCTGGAGCGGTTGCCATCCAGGCCGGTGGTGCTGCTGGTGCGCGGCCAGGCTCCGGCCGGGCCAGCGCAGGATCTCAGTTCCCCAGCAATTCCCCAACCGGCTTGAGATCGTCGACGCGGTCGCAGACGGCCTTGACGACCATCATGATCGGAATCCCCAGCAGCAGGCCCCAGACGCCCCACAGCCAGCCCCAGGCCAGCACGCCGATGAAGACGGCGACCGGGTTCATGCTGCTGGTCTTGCTGGTCAGCCATGGCACCAGCAGGTTGCCGACAAAGGTGTGAATGACCAGCGACACGGCGGCAATCGCCAGCGTCATGTTGAGCTCGCCGAATTGCAGGAAGGCGACCAGCGCCGACGCGACGGTGATCACCACCGAACCGATGTATGGCACCAGGTTGAGCAGGCCCGCAGCAAAGCCCCAGACCGCCGCGTGCTTCAGCCCAAGCATCCAGAACGCCAGCCCGGTCAACACCCCAACCCCGACGCTCACCACCAACTGCACCAGCAGGTAACGCTGGATCTGCCCGGTAATCTCGTCCAGTGCCTGCACCGTGATCTTCTTTTTGCTCAGGCTGGGCCCGGTCATCTTGACCAGCTTGCGGCGAAAGGTGTCGCCGGAAATCAGCAGGAAGTAGGTCAGGAAAGTCACCACCATGATCTGGCCGATCAGGCTGGCCAGGCCCAGTGTGCCGTTCCAGAGATGTTCCCGGATGTCGAAGCGCGGCTTCTCAACCACGACCCGCTGGACGCCCCGGGTGGCCGGAGTGCTGGAGCTGGCCTCCTCGGCCGCCTGTTCCAGTTGCGCGGCCGCTTTCTGCACGGTTCCCAGCGTCGACTCCTGTTCGTTGCGCTTGCGCATCGAGTCGCGCAGCTTCTGCGCCGCCTCCGGCAGCGAGATGATCAACTGGTTGGCATCGTCGCTGAAGGCATAGGCCGAAAAGCCGATTCCGCCCAGCAGGCCCAGGATCAGCACTGCCGCGCTCACGGTCCTGGGAATGCGCCAGCGTTGCATGGCATCGACCACGGGCGAGAGCGCATAACTGAACATGAACCCGAGCATCAGCGGAATGAAAAATGCGCCTGCCCAACGCAGCGTGGCCAGGGTGGCCAGAACCGCAAGCACCACCAGAGCCATGCTGCGGACACTGACGGGAAGATGCAGCAGGACGCGGGACGGATCCTGCGGATCGGCCGCCAGCGGAGCGGGTGCAGGTACCGATGCAGGTACGGATGCAGATACTGGGGCGGGTGGCTCTTTGCCGTCGATGATTTCGTCCATGGTTTCCATCTCTAGTTGCGCCGGCCGCCCTCGCCGCCCAGGCTGACCAGCGCCTCGCGCACGGCACTGAGTTGCCGCCGCGATACCGCCAGCAGTTCGTCGATGCCATTCAGGCGCACCGCCCACACCTCGCCCTCGACGGCATCGTCATGCTTCTCGAGTGCCCGCACCGCATGGCGCGCCACCAGCGCATTGCGGTGAACCCGCATGAAATGCGCCACGTGCTTTTCTTCCAGTTCGCTCAGGGAGGCGTCGAGGATATAGCTTCGGGCCGCCGTCCTGACGGTGATGTACTTGAGTTCCGCCTTCAGGTACAGCACCTCGTGCAACGGCACGCGCTCGGTCCGCCCGCGATCCTGGATCACCAGCGCTTCCTGCGGCGTGTCGGCCTGGATTCCGCGCGCCGCCAGATGCGTGCGCTCGACTTTTTCCAGCGCCATCTGGAGCCGCTCGAGCCGGACCGGCTTGGTCAGGTAGTCGGCCGCCTCCAGCTCGAACGCTTCCACGGCGTGCTCGGCATGCGCGGTGACGAAGATGATCGCCGGGGGTTGCGCCAGCGTCCGCAGCGCCTGTGCCAGTGCCAGGCCGTCGGCGCCCGGCATGCGGATGTCCAGCAGCACGGCATCGAAGCTGTGGCGGCGCAGCATTTCCATGGCCTGGGTCGCATTGGCCGCTTCGCCGCCGACCTGGGCCGCCGGCAGGGTGCAGCTGCCCAGCAGCGTTCGCAAGCGGGAGCGGGCCAGCGGTTCGTCGTCGACAACCAGCACTTGCAATGTCATGGCTTGCTCCTGGGCCGACCGGTCGTCATGCGGGAACCTCGATCCGCACCTGGTAGACACCGTTGACCAGGGCGGTCTGGAACTGCCCCTGCACATCGTGCAGCAGGCGCAGGCGGTCGCGCACATTGTCCTGCGCAACGCCGTGCCCGCGCTTGCCCTGTCCGGCCGGAACCGTGTTGGTCACCTTGATCACCACCAGGCTGCCGCGGCGCTGGGTGCTGACGCGCACCTGCGCGCCGGTCGCGCTCGGCTCGACGCCGTGCTTGACCGCGTTCTCGACCAGGGGCTGCAGCAGCAGCGGCGGCACCTTCGCGTGGCCGGCGTTGGGATCGAGCGCCCATTCCAGCTTCAAGCGCTCGCCGAAGCGGACCTGTTCGATGCCGAGATAGCGGCGCGCCAGGGCCACCTCCTCGTCCAGCGTGACCGATTCACCCTGGTCTGCCAGCGCGTGCCGGAACAGGTCGCTCAGGTCCTCCAGCAGCGTTTCGGCGCGCGCGGGATCGTCACGGACCAGCGCGATGGCGCTGTTCAAGGTGTTGAACAGGAAGTGCGGACGGATGCGGGCCTGCAACTCCGACAGTCGCGCCGCCGTCGCCGCCGGCGTGCGGCCTTTCGCTCGCAGGAACAGGGCCACCACGATCAGCGCCGACAGCATCGCTCCGGTGACGGCCGACGCCAGCCAGTTGGCGCTGCCGCCCAGCCCCATCATGGCGATCAGGGCGCAGCCATAAATTCCCGCGACGATCCCCAGCACGATGCCAAACGCGCCCTGCAACGGCGGCGACAGTCGCTCCAGTTGCGACTTCAGGCTGCAGGCGACCATCAACCAGACCAGCGTGGCGGGTAACGCGGCGATGGTCAGCACCGAGATCCGGACGAACCATTCCATCACTCCGGAAACGCCGAACATGGCGCCGGTCATCATGGTGGCCTCGACGAACAGCACCGCGCGCATGATCACCCCGAGATGGCAGGCGTCGAACACGAGCACCGGCGGCGGCCTCTCGCGCAGGACGGGCTCGTCCATGAACGTCGATAAAATATGCGAGTCTTTCATCTCAATTGGGGTCAGATCCCGATTATTG
>JAJAZH010000161.1 GCA_026785815.1 Ramlibacter sp.
GAAAGGCACGCCGCGCCAGATGTTGGCCGCGATTACCGAGAAGCGGGCGTTCCAGGGACTGCCCAGGAAATCGATGTAGGTGTCGATGACGCCCATCTTGACCAGCACCCAGCTGATGATCGAGAACTGGGCATCGAACAGCCACCAGAACGCGATTGCCGACAGCGCCGTCGGCACGATGTACGGCAGCAGGATGACAGCGCGGAAAAAGGACTTGAAGCGCAGGTTCTTGTTCAGCAGCAGCGCCAGCCACAGGCCCAGGAAGAACTTAAAGACGCTGGCGATGGTGGTGTAGAACAACGTGTTGAACAGCGCCAGCTGGGTGACGCTGTCGGTCGCCAGGAAGATGTAGTTCTCCAGCCCGACCCACTCGCCGGGCCGGCCGACCTTGGCGTCGGTGAAGCCAAGCCAGACCCCCAGCCCGAGCGGGTAGGTCAGGAACAGGAGCAGCAACACCGCCGCGGGCAGCAGGAAGATCAGCCCGAGCGCGTTGCGGCTGTTCTGCAGTTTTTCAAGCATAGGGAAATACGACGCGACAAGCCCGGGATCACCCGCCAGATTGACCGCCATGCGCCGCAAGGCAGCATGTGCGCATCGAATCAGGCGGCAAGTTGAGCGGCACCTGCGGTGTCCGCCTCAAACCTTGTAGTAGCGCTCGGCGCGCTTCTGGGCCCGCTCGGCGGCTTCCTTCGGCGTCTTCGAGCCGCTGGCTGCCTCGGCCACCATGTTGACCACGATGAAGTCGGCCCCGGCGCCCGCCGATGCGTAGCCGAGCTTGCCCGCGAAACCGGAGGGGCGCATGTTCTTGACGGCGTCGCGGTACGGAGTGTTTTTCGGGTCGGAGGTCCAGACCGGAATCTTCGCGTAAGCATCCAGCGGCGGCGCGATGTAGCCGCTCGCACTGGTCAGCCAGGGCTCGAACTGCTCCTGCTCCATCATGAAGCGCAGGAATTCCTTGGCCGCCTGCGGGTACTTGGTGTACTTCATGACCATCTGGTTGAAGAACAGGTGCGACTCGGTCGGAACGCCCACCGGCCCGATCGGATAGGAGGCGTGCTGCACGTCCTCCTTGAGGGCCTGGACCTTCGGGTCGGTCGCGATCTTGGTGGCGTAATAGATCGAGATGCCGTTGTTGGTGACGCTGATCTGGCTGTCCAGGAAGGCCTTGTTGTTGTTCGGGTCCAGCCACGACAGCGTTCCAGGGATCAAATGCGGATACATCTCCTTGGCATACTCGAGCGCCTTGATCGTCTCGGCGCTGTCGATGACGACCTTGTTGTTCTGGTCGACCAGCTTGCCGCCGTGCGACCAGATCAGCCAGTTGGTCCACAAGCCGTCCCCGGTCGCGTTGCCCAGCGCAAAACCGCCGGGCGTGCCCTTGGCGTGCAGCGCCTTGAGCATGGCCAGGAAGCCCGTGGTGTCCTTGGGAAACGCGTCGAAGCCGGCCGCCTTCAACATGCTCTGGCGGTAGACCATCATCGCGCCGGCGGCGCCCAGCGGAATGCCGATCCATTTCTTGCCGTCCGGGCGCAGGTAAGCCTCGCACGCCGGGTACCAGCCGCCGTATTTCCTGGCCAGATACGTGGCCAGGTCGGTCACGTCCAGCAGCTTCTCTGGATACAGGTTGGCGTCATCATTGGTCGACAGGATGATGTCGGGGCCGGCGCCGGTGTTGGCGGCCACCGCGGCCTTCGGCCGGACGTCTTCCCAGCCTTCGTTGTCGACCCGCACCTCGATGCCGGTCTTCTCGGTGAACCGCTTGACGTTGACCATGTAGGCGTCGATATCGCCTTGCACGAACCGGCTCCAGCGAAGCACCCTCAGCTTGGCGCCCTTCTCGGGCTTGTACACCAGGGCCTGGGCATGCACGGCCGGAGCGAACACCGCAGCACCGGTGCCGAACGTGGCAGCGGCGGCGACCCCCGCGGAACCTTCGAGGAATTTGCGGCGATTGAACTCAGTCATGGCTTGTCTCCTTGGGTGAACATTCGTGATGGACGCTGGTGAATCAATGGGGCCGGTTCAGGCTGCCAGCCGCTGGCCGGTGTCGGCGTCGAACAGATGGGCGCGCTGGCGATCGGGCAACAGGTGAATGGTGCTGCCGGGCGCGAAGTCATGGCGCTCACGGAACACTGCGGAAAGCTCGACGCCTTCGTGGCGGCAGGCGACAAACGTGTCCATTCCGGTGGGTTCCATCACCACCACCCGGGCCGGGATGCCGGCGCTGTCGGAGAGGGTCAGGTGCTCAGGGCGGGTGCCGAACACCACCGGCTGGCCGTCACTGCCATTGGCCAAGGGCGGTGCATCGAGCCGCGTGCCGTCGTTCAGTTCGACCTGGGCCGAAGACCCATCGCGTCGCAGGGTGCCGGGCAAAAAATTCATGGCCGGCGAACCGATGAAGCCGGCGACGAACTGGTTGGCCGGGTGATCGTACAAATCGAGCGGACTGCCGGACTGCTCGATCCGGCCGTCGCGCATGACGACGATCTTGTCGCCCATTGTCATGGCTTCGATCTGGTCGTGGGTGACGTAGACCGAAGTGGTTTTCAGGCGCTGGTGAAGTTCCTTGATTTCGCTGCGCATCGCCACCCGCAGCTTGGCGTCGAGGTTGGAAAGCGGCTCGTCGAACAGGAACACCTGCGGATCGCGCACGATCGCCCGGCCCATCGCCACGCGCTGGCGCTGGCCGCCGGACAGCTGGCGCGGATAGCGGTCGAGCAGCGCGCCCAGCGCCAGGATCTCGGCGGCGCGGGCGACCTTGCTGTCGATGGTCGGCTGGTCTTGCTTGGCCATCTCGAGCGCGAATGCCATGTTGCGCCGCACCGTCATGTGCGGATAGAGCGCGTAGTTCTGGAACACCATCGCGATATCGCGTTCCTTGGGCGGCAGGTCGTTGACCTTGCGCTCCCCGATCAGGATCTCGCCGCCGCTGACCTGCTCGAGGCCGGCGATCATCCGCAGCAGCGTGGACTTGCCGCAGCCGGAGGGCCCGACCAGCACGGTAAACGACCCATCCGGGATGTCGATGTCGACCCCGTGCAGGATCGGCACCGGACCGAAGTTTTTCCTGACCTCCCGAATGGTAACGCTGGCCATGCACTCGCTTTCCGAAAAACGCGGCGAATAAGTCGCCCTCCGGTGCGATTGCACCTTCGACAATGCGAGCCCAATGCTTGCAGTAGCGGTGCAGTGTGGTCACCGGCCGCCGCAGCCGCCATCGGGGCAAACCACTAGCTGCGGCAGGTCGTCGTTGGAGGCGCTGCCCCACGCTTCAAAAACGCGTCAGGGGCGCGTCAGGGAAGCAGGCACTGTGCTATCGCGGCGATAGCGAGTGTCAAGTCGCGCTATCGCAGTGAACGGAACAGAATTCGCCGTCCCGCATCCGTTTTCATTCATCGCAACAGCAGGAGTCCCCATGGGCAACCAACAGACCGAAGCCAAGTGCCCGTTCAGCGCAGCCGCTGCCGTCGGCACCACCGCCCGTGACTGGTGGCCAAGGCAATTGCGCCTGGATCTGCTGCACCAGCATTCCTCCAAGTCCGATCCGATGGGCAAGGCGTTCGACTACGCCGCGGCGTTCAAGAGCCTCGATCTGGCTGCAGTGAAAAGGGACCTGACCGCATTGATGACGGACTCCCAGGATTGGTGGCCGGCGGACTTCGGGCACTACGGGCCGCTGTTCATCCGCCTGGCCTGGCACAGCGCCGGCACCTACCGCATCGGCGACGGCCGCGCGGGTGCGGGCCGCGGCCAGCAGCGCTTCGCGCCGCTCAACAGCTGGCCGGACAACGTCAGCCTCGACAAGGCCCGCCGGCTGCTGTGGCCGATCAAGCAGAAGTACGGCCAGAACATTTCATGGGCCGACCTGATCGTGCTCTCGGGCAACGTGGCCCTGGAGAGCATGGGCTTCAAGACCTTCGGCTTTGCCGGCGGCCGCCAGGACGTGTGGGAGCCGGACCAGGATGTGTACTGGGGTCGCGAGACCAAGTGGCTGGCTGGTGACGTGCGCTACGCCCATGGCTCCGAAGGTGTCGAGGGCGGTGGCGTACTGGTGTCCGACGACGATGCCGACGGCGACATTCACACGCGCAACCTCGAGCAACCGCTCGCCGCCGTCCAGATGGGACTGATCTATGTCAATCCCGAAGGTCCGGACGGCAGTCCTGACCCGATCGCCGCTGCGCGCGACATCCGGGAAACCTTTGCGCGCATGGCCATGAACGACGAAGAGACCGTCGCGCTGATCGCCGGCGGTCATAGCTTCGGCAAGACCCACGGTGCCAGCGTTTCGGAGCATGTGTCGGTCGAGCCGGAGGCGGCCGACATCGAGCACCAGGGTTTCGGCTGGAGGAACAGTTTCGGCACCGGCAAGGGCGGCGACACGATCACCAGCGGCCTGGAAGTGACCTGGACCACCACGCCCACAAAGTGGAGCAACAACTACTTCGAGAACCTGTTCGGCTTCGAGTGGGAACTGACCAAGAGCCCCGGCGGCGCGCACCAATGGGTGGCCAAGGGCGGCGCCGGTGCCGGCACCATCCCGCACGCGCACGACCCGGCCAAGCGCCTGGCGCCGACCATGCTGACAACCGACCTGTCGATGCGCATGGACCCGGCATACGAAAAGATCTCCCGGCGCTTCCTCGAGCACCCCGACCAGTTCGCCGACGCCTTCGCGCGGGCCTGGTTCAAGCTCACCCACCGCGACATGGGCCCGCGTGCCCGCTATCTGGGCCCCGATGTGCCCAAGGAAATCCTGATCTGGCAGGACCCGATCCCGGCAGTCGACCACGCGCTGGTCGATCAGCAGGATGTCGCGGCCCTCAAAAAGAAGGTTCTGGCATCGGGGCTGACGGTGGCCCAGCTCGTTTCGACCGCCTGGGCGTCCGCGTCCACGTTCCGCGGCTCGGACAAGCGGGGCGGTGCCAACGGCGCGCGGATTCGCCTGGCGCCGCAGAAAGACTGGGCTGTCAATCAGCCGCAGCAACTGGCGGCGGTGCTCGAGGTGCTGGAGGGGATCCGAAAGGGCTTCAATGCGGCCCTGGCTGGTGGCAAGAAGCTCTCGCTCGCCGACCTGATCGTGCTGGCAGGTGGCGCGGGCGTGGAGCAGGCAGCCAGGGACGCCGGTCACCCAGTCACCGTTCCTTTCACGCCGGGGCGCATGGACGCCTCGCAAGAGCAGACCGACGTGAAGTCTTTCGCTCCGCTCGAGCCACTTGCGGACGGCTTCCGCAATTACCAGAAGGCGCGCTACAACGTGCCCTCGGAGGCACTGCTGCTGGACCGGGCGCAACTGCTGA
>JAJAZH010000162.1 GCA_026785815.1 Ramlibacter sp.
GCTACGAAGAGACCGAGTTGCCGGACGACCCGAAGGCGCCGGTTATCATCTGAAAGCAGTACGGGTAGCTTAGCTAGTATTCCAACGGGAAATATGCATCGGTCTGAACGTCCTTCAGCAGCGCAGCAGCAGCTCTTCGGCCAGTCCCAGCGATTCGGGTTTTCCCGAGAGCACCAGCGCGTCTCCGTCTTCCAGGACCGGATGGCCATCGAGCGACACCACCTGTCCGCTCGAGCGACGCAAGCTGGCGACACGGACGCCGATCGCCTGCAAAGCGAACTGCGACAGCGGATGCCCGATCGAGCTGGCATCCGGTGGCAGCGTGATGGTGGCAAGCCGCTCCTGTTCCAGTTCCTCCACCGTGTCGTCATCGGTGCCGTGGAAGTAGCCACGCAGCAGGCTGTAGCGCGCATCGCGCTGGTCCTGCACGATCCGGATCACCCGGCGCATCGGCACGCCGACCAGCGCCAACGCGTGGCTGGCAAGCATCAACGAAGCCTCCAGAGTTTCCGGCACCACCTCGGTCGCACCGGCCACCTGCAGTTTCTCCAGGTCGCGGTCGTCGAGGGTGCGCACGATCACCGGGACCTGCGGCGCGTGCGAACGCGAGTGGTTCAGCACCTTGTACGCGGCGTTGACATCCAGATAGGGCACCACGACCGCGCTGGCCCGCGCCAGGCCGGCCGCCATCAGGGCCTGTAGCCGCGCTGCATCGCCGTAGACCACCGAGTCGCCGGCGGCGGCGGCCTGGCGCACCCGGTCGGGGTCGAGGTCGAGCGCCAGGTACGGGATGCCCTCGCGCTCCAGCATGCGGGCCAGGTTCTGGCCGCAACGGCCGTAGCCGCAGATGATGACGTGCTTGCTGGTGTTGATCGACTTGCGGGCGATGGTGGTCATCTGCAGCGACTGCTGTAGCCATTCGCCGGCCACCAGCTTCAGCACGATCCGGTTGCTGTACTTGAAGATGAACGGGGTCGCCACCATCGATAGCACCATGCTGGCCAGGATCGGGTTGAGCAGCTCCGGCGGCACCAGCGAGTTCTGCTGCCCGAGCGTCAGCAGCACGAAGCCGAACTCGCCGGCCTGCGCGAGATACAGGCCGGTGCGCAGCGACGTGCCCATCGACGCGCCCAGGATCCGCGCCGGCAGCGCCACCAGCACCAGCTTGAACAGCACCGGGACGGTCAGCATCAACAGCACCAGGCCCCACCGGTCGGCCACCAGGCGCCAGTCCAGCAACATTCCGATGCTGATGAAAAAGAGGCCGAGCAGCACGTCGTGGAACGGTCGGATGTCGGTCTCCACCTGGTGCTTGAACTCGGTTTCCGAGATCAGCATGCCCGCGATGAAAGCGCCGAGTGCCAGCGACAGGCCGGCCAGTTCGGTCAGGTAAGCCAGCGCCAGTGTCACCAGCAACAGGTTCAGCACGAACAGCTCTTCGCTCTTGCGCCGTGCGACCAGGGTCAGCCACCAGCGCATCGCCCGTTGCCCACCGACCAGCAGCAGCGTGATCAGCACGGTGGCCTTGGCGGCGGCAATTGCCAGTGCCAGCAGCAAGTCCTCAGGCGGACTGTCGAGCGCGGGAATCAGCACCAGCAGCGGGACCACCGCCAGATCCTGAAACAGCAGCACGCCCATCACGCGCTTCCCGTGCTCGCTCTCCAGCTCCAGCCGTTCGGACATCAGCTTGACCACGATCGCGGTGCTGCTCATTGCCAGCGCGCCGGACAGGGTGAGCGCGGTCTGCCAGCTGATGTTCCAAAGCGTCGGCGCCAGGGCCGACAGGAACAGCGATCCGAAGGTCGCCAGCAGGATGGTGAGCAGGACCTGGGACAGGCCCAGCCCGAAGACATGGCTGCGCATGGCGCGCAGCTTGGACAGGTTGAACTCCAGTCCGATGACGAACATCAGGAACACCACGCCGAACTCGCCGAGATGGCGCACGCCGTCCGCGTTGCTGCCCAGCGCCAGCGCATTCGGGCCGATGATCACGCCGACCACCAGGTAGCCCAGCATTGGCGGCAGCTTGAGCGAGCGGCTGACCACCACGCCCAGCACGGCAGCGAGCAGGTACAGCAACGTGAGTTCCAGGCCGGACATGCCCCGATGCTAGCCTGCCCTCTGGGCCGGTCATAGAATCGCCGGATGATCATTTCGACCCGCACGGGACCGGCCGCTGACAGCGGCGCAGGCCAGGCTCTGCCCGAGGTGCACGACAAGCCGTTCGACGCGGCTCGGGCCTTGCGGCTCGCCCACGAAACCTTCGAGATCGAAGCGGCTGCGGTGTTGGGCCTCAGGACCCGGACCGACGGCGCTTTCGGCCGCGCCGTTCAGATGATCCTGGGCGTCCGCGGCCGGGTGGTCGTGATGGGCATGGGCAAGAGCGGCCACATCGGGCGCAAGGTGGCTGCGACGCTGGCCTCGACCGGCACACCGGCGATGTTCGTGCATCCGGCCGAAGCCAGCCACGGCGACCTGGGGATGATCAAGCCGGTCGATCTTGTGCTCGCGATTTCCAACGGCGGCGAGAGCGAAGAGATCACGGTGATCCTGCCGGTGCTCAAGCGACTGGGGGTTCCGATGGTGGCGATGACTGGCAATGTCGCGTCGACGCTGGCCAGGCACGCCGACGTGGTGCTGGACTGCGGCGTCGAGAAGGAAGCCTGCCCCCTGAACCTGGCGCCGACCGCGAGCACCACCGCACAGCTCGCGCTCGGCGATGCCCTGGCCGTGGCCTTGCTCGATGCGCGCGGATTTCGCACCGAGGACTTCGCCCGCTCGCATCCCGGCGGCGCACTCGGTCGCAAGCTGCTCACGCACCTGGGAGACGTGATGCGAACCGGCGATGCGGTGCCGCGTGTCGGACCGTCCACGCCGTTCCCGGCCTTGATGCGAGAGATGAGCGCCAAGGGCCTGGGTGCGTCGGCCGTGGTCGATTCCGACAACCGCGTGCTGGGCATCTTCACCGATGGCGACCTGCGGCGGCTGGTGGAGAAGGGCGCCGACCTGCGCGCCGTGACGGCGCGCGAGGTGATGTTTCCGCAGCCGCGGACCATTCGCGACGACGCGCTGGCGGTGGAAGCGGCGGAGCTCATGGAAAAACACCGCATCACCAGCGTGCTGGTGGTCGATGCGCAGGGCCGGCTCTGCGGCGCCGTCAATAGCAACGACCTGATGCGCGCCAAGGTGATCTGATGCCGGCGCTCAATTTTCCGCCCGAGCTGCTGCTCCAGGCACAGGGAGTCCGGCTGGCTTTCTTCGACGTCGACGGTGTCCTGACCGATGGCGGCCTTTACCTGTCGGAACAGGGAGAGACGATCAAGCGCTTCCACATCCTCGATGGCCTCGGACTCAAGCTGCTGCAGCGCGCGGGGATCACGCCGGCGGTCATCACCGGCCGCGATTCGGCTCCGCTGCGGGCCCGGCTGGCCGCGCTCGGCGTTGACCACGTCCACTTCGGCACCGAAGAAAAACGTCCGGCCGCCGAGAAGACCCTGGCGGCGCTCGGACTGGAGTGGTCGCAGGTCGCCGCCATCGGCGACGACTGGCCCGACTTACCGGTGCTCCGGCGCAGCGCTTTCGCCGCCGCGCCGGCCAATGCACACGCCGAGGTGAAGGCCGTCGCCCACCACGTCACCCGCGCCCATGCGGGTCATGGCGCGGCGCGCGAATTCTGTGACCTGCTGCTGATTGCCAGTGGCCGCTATGGTCAGCTGCTGGAGGCTTACGCTTGAGCGCGGATGCGCCGATCGCTGCGTTGCGCAAGGCGCGCCGGATGGTTCGGGGCGCCTGGGACCAGGTCGCGATCTACCTGCCGATCATCCTGATGGGGCTGATGGCGCTGGGCACCTACTGGCTGGCGCGCAACACGCCGGTGTTCGGCCTGCCCGAAACGCCGCGACCGCCGCGGCACGAGCCCGATTACTTCATGCGCGGCTTTTCGGTCAAAACCTTCGACGCGGCCGGAAAGCTCAAGAGCGAGGTGTTCGGCACCGAGGCCCGTCACTATCCGGACACCGATACGCTGGAGATCGACAAACCCCGGATCCGCGCTTACAACGAGAAGGGAGAGTTGACCGTGGCGACGGCAGCGCGAGCCCTTTCCAATGGCGACGCTTCCGAAGTCCAGTTGCTGGGCGATGCGGTGGTCACGCGAGCGCCGGCTCGGGGCACCGACGGCCGCACTGCACCGGCGCTGGAGTTTCGCGGCGAGTTCCTGCATGCCTTCCTGCAGACCGAGCGGGTCAAGTCGCACAAGCCGGTGGTGCTGGTGCGCGGCAGCGACCGCTTCACCGCCGACAGCCTGGACTACGACAACGTCGGCCGCGTGATGGCGCTGCAGGGACGCGTCAGGGGCCTGCTGGTGCCTCCAGCGAAACGCTAGCGCCGCCGGCTGAACGCATGGAGAAACTTGTTTTCATCACCGGCGCCTCCAGCGGCATCGGGCAGGCGCTGGCCTGGCGCTATTACCAGGCCGGCTGGCGGCTGGCGCTGGTGGCCCGACGCGCTGACCAGATCGAACGCTGGGCCGGTGAACACGCGTTGGACCGACAGCGTTACGCGATCTATGGCGCCGACGTGGCCGACACCGACAGCATCGTCGCCGCCGGCCAGGCTTGCATCGCGGCCCAGGGCGTGCCGGATGCGGTGATTGCGAACGCTGGAATCAGCGCCGGCGTTGACACCTCGGTGCGAGAAGACATCGACGTTCTGGCGCGGACTTTCGCCGTCAACAATGTCGGACTGGCAGCCACCTTTCAGCCTTTTGTCGCGCCCATGCTGCAGCGGGGCAGCGGCCGCCTGGTCGGAATCGCCAGCGTCGCCGGCGTTCGCGGCCTGCCGGGGCATGGAGCCTACTGCGCAAGCAAGGCGGCGGTGATCGCCTATTGCGAAAGCCTGCGCGGAGAGTTGCGCGGCCGCGGCGTGCAGGTGGTGACGCTCTGTCCGGGCTACATCGATACGCCGTTGACGCAGAAGAACCGCTACGGCATGCCGTTCCTGATGTCGGCGCCGGCCTTCGCGGACCGGGCGTTTCGGGCGATCGAGAGCGGTGCCAGTTACCGGGTGATTCCGTGGCAGATGGGAGTGATCGCCAGGCTGTTGCGCCTGCTGCCCAATCCGCTATTCGACCGGGCGCTGAAAGGCCGGCCCCGCAAGCAGCGGCAGCAAACGCCCTGAAACGCTCGAAGGCTCCCGCAGGAGCCTTCGAATTGGGAATTGCCCAGCTTTTCAGTAGCCGCCCCGGCTTCCGCCGCCATCTCGTCCGCCCCCACCGCCATCGCGGCCACCCCCGCGAGGACCGGAGCCGTAGGGACTGCGAAAGCCACCGTCGCGGCCACCGCCTCCGCCTCCGCCTCCACCACTGCGGCCACCCCCGCCGCCGCCACCAGTTCCCCCACCGCCGCCTCCCCCGCCGCCACTCCCGCCGCCTCCATAC
>JAJAZH010000163.1 GCA_026785815.1 Ramlibacter sp.
ATCCACGCTGGCATCGACCCCACCCACCGCCGAGGCGCAGGAGCCGCCGCCGAAGGCGCCTGTCGACGCAGCATCTGCCGCTGCCACACCCGCCGCCACACCCGCCGCCACACCCGCCGCGGGGACCCCGGCTGCCGACGCGCCCGCAGCGCCGGCATCTGCGCCGAATTAAAAATTGGACCGAGAGAAACCATGTTGCAAGTCTATGTAGACCATGTCGCCGAGCGGGCGGCGCTCGGCATTCCGCCGTTGCCGCTGTCGGCCAAGCAGACCGGCGAGCTGGTCGGGCTGCTGAAGAACGTGTCGGCTGGGGAAGCCGACCTGCTGGTGAACCTGATCACCTACCGGGTGCCGGCCGGCGTCGACGATGCGGCCAAGGTCAAGGCCAGCTACCTCGCCGCGGTGGCGCACGGCACCGAGAAGTGCCTGGTGATCAGCCGCGCGAAGGCCACTGAGTTGCTGGGCACGATGCTGGGCGGCTACAACATCGGGCCGCTGATCGACCTGCTCGACGACGCCGAAGTCGCCACGGTGGCGGCCGAGGCCCTGAAGAAAACCCTGCTGATGTTCGACCAGTTCCACGACGTCAGGGAAAAGGCCGACAAGGGCAACCAGAACGCCAGGGACGTGCTGCAAAGCTGGGCCGATGGCGAGTGGTTCACCAGCCGGCCCGAAGTGCCGCCGAGCATCAAGGTCTCGATCTTCAAGGTTGCCGGCGAAATCAACACCGACGACCTGTCCCCGGCGCCCGACGCCTGGAGCCGCCCGGACATTCCGTTGCACGCCCTGGCGATGCACAAGAATCCGCGCCCCGGCATCACGCCCGAAGAAGAGGGCAAGCGCGGCCCGATCCGGTTCATCCAGGAGCTGCGCGCGCGCGGCCCCCTGGTGGCTTATGTCGGCGACGTGGTCGGCACCGGCTCTTCGCGCAAGTCGGCCACCAACTCGGTGCTGTGGTTCACCGGTGAAGACATCCCGTTTGTGCCGAACAAGCGCTTCGGTGGCGTCTGCCTGGGCGGCAAGATCGCGCCGATCTTCTACAACACGATGCAAGACGCCGGCGCGCTGCCGATCGAGCTCGACGTGAGCAAGCTGGAAATGGGCGACACCGTCGAACTGCGTCCCTACGAAGGCAAGGCGCTCAAGAACGGCGAAGTCGTCGCCGAATTCAAGGTCAAGAGCGAGGTGCTGTTCGACGAGGTGCGCGCCGGGGGGCGGATTCCGCTGATCATCGGCCGCGGCTTGACGACCAAGGCGCGCGAAGCGCTCGGCCTGCCGCCGTCCACCGTGTTCCGGCTGCCACAAGCGCCCGCCGACACCGGCAAGGGCTTCACGCTGGCGCAGAAAATGGTCGGCCGCGCCTGCGGCCTGCCGGAAGGGGGCGGAATGCGCCCGGGCACCTACTGCGAGCCGCGCATGAGCTCGGTCGGGTCCCAGGACACGACGGGCACGATGACGCGGGACGAGCTGAAGGACCTGGCCTGCCTGGGCTTTTCGGCCGACCTCGTCATGCAATCGTTCTGCCACACGGCCGCGTATCCGAAGCCGGTCGACGTCAAGATGCACCACGAGCTGCCCGCCTTCATGAGCAACCGCGGCGGCATTTCGCTGCGCCCCGGCGACGGCGTGATCCATAGCTGGCTGAACCGCTTCCTGCTGCCGGACACCGCCGGCACCGGTGCCGACAGCCATACGCGCTTTCCGATCGGCATCAGCTTCCCGGCCGGCTCCGGCCTGGTCGCGTTTGCCGCGGCCACCGGCGTGATGCCGCTGGACATGCCGGAGTCGGTGCTGGTGCGCTTCAAGGGCGAGATGCAGCCGGGCGTCACGCTGCGTGACCTGGTCAACGCGATTCCGCTGTACGCGATCAAGCAGGGCCTGCTGACGGTCGACAAGAAGGGTAAGCAGAACATCTTCTCCGGCCGCATCCTCGAGATCGAGGGCTTGCCGCAGCTCAAGGTGGAACAGGCGTTCGAACTCTCCGACTCGTCGGCCGAGCGTTCCGCCGCGGGCTGCACGGTGCACCTGGGCAAGGAGCCGGTGATCGAGTACATCAACAGCAACATCACGCTGATGCGCTGGATGATCTCCGAAGGCTATGCCGACGGCCGCACGCTGGCGCGACGCATCGCTGCGCAGGAGGCGTGGCTGAAAAATCCGCAGCTGCTAGAGCGCGATGCCGACGCGCAATTCGCGGCCGTGATCGAGATCGACCTGGCCGACGTGCACGAGCCGATCGTGGCCTGCCCGAACGACCCGGACGACGTGAAGACGCTGTCCGAAGTGGCCGGCGCAAAGATCGACGAGGTCTTCATCGGCTCGTGCATGACCAACATCGGTCACTTCCGCGCGGCTTCCAAGCTGCTGGAGAACAAGCGCGACATTCCGGTCAAGCTCTGGGTTGCGCCGCCGACCAAGATGGACGCACAGCAGCTGACCGAAGAGGGCCACTACGGCGTGCTCGGCTCGGCCGGCGCGCGCATGGAAATGCCCGGCTGCTCGTTGTGCATGGGCAACCAGGCGCAGGTGCGGGAAGGCGCGACCGTGTTCTCGACCAGTACCCGCAACTTCCCGAACCGACTGGGCAAGAACACCTTCGTCTACCTGGGCAGCGCGGAGCTGGCGGCGATCGCTTCCAAACTGGGGCGCATTCCGACCAAGGAGGAATACATGGTCGACATGGGCTTGCTCACCGCTGCCAGCGACCAGGTCTACCAG
>JAJAZH010000164.1 GCA_026785815.1 Ramlibacter sp.
GGCGCAGCAGCCGGAGCAGGAGGAGGCGGCGGCGGCGCAGCGCGAGGAGCGGCCTGGACCAGAGCGCCATCGCAACCGACCGCGGCGGTCGCCGGAGTCCAGTTGGCATTGCGCCAGCACAATTCGTTGGTGCCGTTCTTCCAGACCAGTTCACCGGTGCCGTTTTGCCAGTTGTCGATCACGTTGCCGCCGTTGGCAGCGGTCACACGTGTCTGGGCGACGGCTGTGGTTGCCAGCGCGACGGAGGCAAACAGCATCGCCACTTTGTTCAGTTTCTTCATGGTTCTCCTCTTGGGGAAAAAGCCGCAGCCGCGCTGCGTAAACACTACGTTTAAGGTGACCATCACCTAAAGCGTCAAAGTTATTGTGCCACACGTCCTTACACAAACAACGGTATCCGGACGGGACGCCGTAGGACAAAAGCCCAAGAGCCCGCTTATGTTGCAGCTTTGCGACAGCACGCGCCGCACCGTAAAATGGACGGTTTAGCCCCCCGGCCGCCACTCCTCATTCCATGACCCAGTTCGCCAAAGAAACCCTGCCAATCAGTCTCGAAGAGGAAATGCGGCGCAGCTACCTCGATTACGCGATGAGCGTGATCGTCGGGCGGGCGCTGCCGGATGCGCGCGACGGCCTCAAGCCCGTGCATCGGCGCGTGCTGTACGCGATGCACGAACTCAATAACGACTGGAACCGGCCGTACAAGAAGTCGGCCCGCATCGTCGGCGACGTCATCGGCAAGTACCACCCGCACGGCGACCAGTCGGTCTACGACACCATCGTGCGGCTGGCGCAGGACTTCTCGATGCGCCACATGCTGGTGGACGGCCAGGGCAACTTCGGTTCGGTCGACGGCGACAACGCGGCGGCGATGCGATACACGGAAATCCGGCTGGCCAAGATCGCGCACGAAATGCTGGGCGACATCGACAAGGAAACCGTCGACTTCGGACCGAACTACGACGGCAGCGAAAGAGAGCCGCTGGTCCTGCCCAGCAAGTTGCCCAACCTGCTGGTGAACGGCTCCGGCGGAATCGCGGTCGGCATGGCCACCAACATCCCGCCGCACAACCTCAATGAAGTTGTGGACGGCTGCCTGCACCTGCTGCGCAACCCGGGGGCGACCATCGACGAACTGATGGAGATCATTCCCGCTCCGGACTTCCCCACCGCCGGCATCATCTACGGCATCAATGGCGTGAAGGATGGCTATCGGACCGGGCGCGGCAAGGTCGTGATGCGCGCCAAGTGCCACTTCGAGGACATCGACAAAGGCCAGCGGCAGTCGATCATCGTCGACGAGCTGCCCTACCAGGTCAACAAGAAGACGCTGCAGGAACGCATGGCCGAACTGGTCAACGAAAAGAAGATCGAGGGCATCAGCCATATCCAGGACGAAAGCGACAAGTCCGGCATGCGGCTGGTGATCGAGCTCAAGCGCGGCGAAGTGCCCGAGGTGGTGCTCAACAACCTGTACAAGCAGACCCAGCTGCAGGACACCTTCGGCATCAACATGGTGGCGCTGATCGACGGCCAGCCGCGCCTGTGCAACCTGAAAGACCTGATCCAGGTCTTCCTGCAGCACCGGCGCGAAGTGGTGACGCGGCGCACCGTGTTTGCGCTGCGCAAGGCGCGCGAACGCGGCCACGTGCTGGAAGGCCTGGCCGTCGCGCTGGCGAACATCGACGAGTTCATCTCGATCATCCGCAATGCGCCGACGCCGCCAGTAGCGAAGGCCGAGTTGATGGCCCGCTCCTGGGACAGCAAGCTGGTGCGCGAGATGCTGACCCGCAGCCGGACCGATGGCGGCAGCGTGAACGCGGACGACTATCGCCCCGACGGCCTGGACCGCGACCTGGGCATGGGCGGCGACGGCCTGTACCGGCTGTCGGACACGCAGGCGCAGGAAATCCTGCAGATGCGGCTGCAGCGCCTGACCGGTCTCGAGCAGGACAAGATCGTTGCCGAGTACAAAGAGGTGATGGGGGAGATCGAGGACCTGCTGGACATCCTGGCCAGGCCGGAGCGGGTGTCGACCATCATCGGCGACGAGCTCGCCGCCATCAAGCAGGAGTTCGGGCAGACCAAGCTCGGCGCGCGCCGCAGCCTGGTCGAGCACAGCTCGTTCGACCTGTCGACCGAGGACCTGATCACGCCCACCGACATGGTCGTGACGCTCTCGCACAGTGGCTACATCAAGAGCCAGCCGCTGTCGGAATACCGGGCGCAAAAGCGCGGCGGGCGCGGCAAGCAGGCCACGGCCACCATGGAAGACGACTGGATCGAGCAGCTCTTCATCGCCAACACGCACGACTACATCCTGTGCTTTTCCAACCGCGGCCGGCTGTACTGGCTGAAGGTCTGGGAAGTGCCGGCCGGATCGCGCGGATCGCGTGGCCGTCCCATCGTCAACATGTTCCCCTTGCAGGAGGGCGAGAAGATCAACGTGGTGCTGCCGCTGACCGGTGAGTTCCGCAGCTTCCCGGCCGACCATTACGTGTTCATGGGAACGTCGATGGGCACGGTGAAGAAGACCGCGCTCAACGAATTCAGCAACCCGCGCAAGGCCGGCATCATCGCCGTGGACCTGGACGAGGGCGACTACCTGATCGGCGCGGCGCTCACCGACGGCAAGCACGACGTGATGCTGTTCAGCGATGGCGGCAAGGCGGTGCGCTTCGACGAGAACGACGTCCGGCCGATGGGTCGCAATGCCCGCGGCGTGCGCGGCATGACGCTGGACGAAGGCCAGGGCGTGATCGCCATGCTGGTGGCCGAAGACGAGGCGGCAAAGCGTGAGGAATCGGAGTCGACACGCACGAGCGTGTTGACCGCCACGACCAACGGCTTCGGCAAGCGCACCAGCATCAGCGAATACACCCGCCACGGCCGCGGCACAAAGGGCATGATCGCGATCCAGCAGAGCGAGCGCAACGGCAAGGTGGTCGCGGCCACGCTGGTCCATGCCGACGACGAGATCATGCTGATCACCGACAAGGGTGTGCTGGTTCGCACACGGGTCAGCGAGATCCGCGAACTCGGACGCGCCACCCAGGGCGTGACGCTGATCGGGCTGGACGAAGGCTCCAAGTTGAGCGGCCTGCAGCGCATTGTGGAGAATGATGCGAATCCGGTCGATGCCGAAGCGGCCGAGCCGGGCGCTGAAGACATCGGGGAAGCCTGAGTCGGGATCGGGGACGGCAGCGGCAGGGTCCGCTGACGGGGTCAGCATTGCCTTTCTTATGAGCACAACAAGCAAAAATCTGGGCCAGTTGCGGACCGCGATCGACGAGGTGGATCGCGAGTTGTTGGCGCTGCTGAACCGCCGCGCCGGCTTCGCCAACGAAGTCGGCGAACTCAAGCGCGCCGAAGGCTCCACGGTGTTTCGGCCGGAGCGCGAGGCGCAGGTGATCAACGGCCTGCAGACGTCCAACGCCGGGCCTTTGAAAAACCAGAATGTCGCCACCATCTGGCGCGAAATCATGTCGGCCTGCCGGGCGCTGGAAGCGCCCCAGCGCGTCGCCTATCTCGGCCCCGCCGGCACCTTCAGCGAGCAGGCGGCCGTGCAGTTCTTCGGCTCCAGCATCGAGCACGTGCCCTGCGTCAACTTCGACGAGGTGTTCCACGCCGCCACCGCGGGCACGGCGGATTTCGGCGTGGTCCCGGTCGAGAACAACAGCGAAGGCGTGGTCACGCGGTCGCTCGACCTGTTGCTGCAATCGCCGCTGCACATCGTCGGCGAGATCAGCTTGCTGGTGCGACATCACCTGTTGCGCCTGTCGAACAGCCTGGAAGGGATCGAGGTGGTGCTGGCGCACCCGCAGGCGCTGGCCCAGTGCCAGGGCTGGTTGACCAAGCACCTGCCGAAGGCGCAACGGCAGGCCGTCTCCAGCAACGCGGAAGGTGCCAGGCTGGCGGCCACCAATCCGTCCTGGGCCGGTATCGCCAGCGAGCGAGCAGCCAGTGAATACGGCCTGCACGTCGCGACCCACGCGATCCAGGACGACGCCTTCAACCGCACCCGCTTCGCCGTGATCTGCCTGCCGCAGACACTGCGGGCGCCACAAGCCTCGGGGCGCGATTGCGTCAGCTTGATCGTCTCGGTGCCGAACCAGCCCGGCGCAGTCCACGACATCCTGGTACCGCTCAAGCAGCACGGGGTTTCCATGACGCGCTTCGAATCCCGCCCGGCTCGCTCCGGCCAGTGGGAATACTATTTCTACATCGACCTGCAAGGCCATCCCTCGCAGCCCCACGTGACGGCAGCCCTGAAAGACCTGCAGACGCTGTGCGCGTTCTACAAGGTGCTGGGAACCTACCCGGTCGCAGAATGAATGCAGCGCTCCTATTTCCTGTCTGGCGGTTATGTTTGAACAACTCGGTCTGATTGGTTGCGGCCTGATGGGCGGCTCGTTCGCGCTTGCGCTCAAGCGCGCCGGGCTGGTCAAGCGCGTGGTCGGCTATAGCAAGTCGCCCTCGACCACCGAACGGGCGCGCCAGATGGGCGTGATCGACGTCGAGGCGCCGTCGGCCCTGCTCGCGGTCTCGGGCGCCGACATCGTGCTGCTGGCGGTGCCCGTCGCCGCCACCGAAGCGACTCTCAAGGCGATCCGGCACCTGGTCAACAGCGACATGCTGATCATGGACGTCGGCTCGACCAAGCGCGACGTCATCGATGCCGCGCGGCGCGTGCTGCGCGACCATATCGGTTCGTTCGTCCCGTGCCACCCGATCACCGGCAAGGAAGTGTCGGGCGTCGAGCATTCGGACCCGGACCTGTATGCCGGCAAGACCGTGATCCTGACGCCGATCGAGCGCACCCAGGTCGCGCAGCTCAAGCGCGCGACCGAAGTCTGGCAGGCGCTCCAGTGCAACGTGATGCAGATGTCGCCCGAGGCGCACGATGCCGCATTCGCCGCCGTCAGCCACCTGCCGCACCTGATCGCGTTCGCCCTCATGAACGGGATCACCGGCCAGCACAACGGCAAGGAATTCCTGTCGCTTGCCGGTCCCGGGTTTCGCGACTTCACCCGGATCGCCGCCAGCGATCCCAAGATGTGGCGCGACGTGCTGCTGGCCAACCGGCAGGAGCTGCTCGACCAGTCGCAGACGTTCCAGCGTGCGCTACAGGCCATGGAGTTGATGATCACCAACAACAATGGCGAAGCGCTGGAAGCATCGATTGCCAGCGCCAGTCGGGCCCGGGCCGGCTGGCGCATGGGTCCCGGCAAAAAATGAGACTGCCGGGGTCCTGATGTTCGCGACCGCCTTCCTGGACATTCCGCCACTGAGGAGTGCGCTGGGAACCGTCAGCCTGCCGGGCTCCAAAAGCATTTCCAATCGCGTGCTGTTGCTGGCGGCCCTGAGCGGCGGCACCACGACAGTCCACGACCTGCTCGATTCCGACGACACCGGCGTGATGCTCGACGCCCTGCGCGCCCTGGGCTGCGGCGTCCGGCGCGAGTCCGGCGCAGTCGAGATCACCGGCCTGGACGGACGCCCGCCAGCAGCACCTGCCCGGTTGTTCCTGGGCAATGCGGGCACTGCAATGCGGCCCCTGACGGCGGCCCTGGCGCTGCTGGGGGGCGACTTCGAACTCAGTGGCGTGGCCCGGATGCACGAGCGGCCGATCGGCGACCTGGTCGACGCTTTGCGGCAATTGGGATGCAGCATCGACTACCTGGGCGCCGAGGGCTATCCGCCCCTGCGGATCGGGCAGCCGCAACTGAAGCTCGATGCGCCGATCCAGGTGCGAGGCGACGTCTCCAGCCAATTCCTCACGGCGCTGCTGATGGCGCTGCCGCTCATCGCGATCAATCGAGCCCCCAATCTTGGCGTGTCCTCGCTGCCCCCCGAGGCGGCACGCGATCTCGTGATCGAAGTCGTCGGCGAGCTGATTTCGCGGCCCTACATCGAAATCACGCTCAAGCTGCTGGAGCGTTTCGGTATCGCGGTGCGGCGTGAAGGCTGGACTCGCTTCACCATCGGCGCGGGCAGTCGCTATCAGTCCCCGGGCCAGATCCACGTCGAAGCCGACGCTTCGTCCGCCAGCTACTTCATTGCGCTGGGCGCGCTGGCCTGCGCCGCCGACGCGCCGCTGTGGGTGCAGGGAGTCGGGCTGGATTCGATCCAGGGCGACATCCGCTTCGTCGAGGCGGCGCGGCAGATGGGCGCCCGCATCACCGGCGAGACGAACGGACTCTCGATCTCGCGCGGCGCCTGGCCGCTGAAGGCGATCGACCTGGATTGCAACCACATCCCTGATGCCGCGATGACGCTGGCCGTGATGGCGTTGTACGCCCAGGGCACGACGACTTTGCGCAACATCGCCAGCTGGCGGGTCAAGGAAACCGACCGGCTTGCCGCGATGGCGACCGAGTTGACCAAGCTCGGCGCCACGGTGGAGGAAGGCGCCGACTTCCTGCGCATCACGCCCCCCGATGGCCCTGCAACAGGCCGGGGCGGCTGGAAAGCTGCGTCGATCCACACCTACGACGACCACCGGATCGCGATGTGCTTTTCGCTGGCGGCGTTCAACCCCGCCGGATTGCCGGTGCGCATCCTCGACCCGAGGTGCGTGGCCAAGACCTTCCCC
>JAJAZH010000165.1 GCA_026785815.1 Ramlibacter sp.
GCGTCCAGGAAGCCGGCCATCTCGTCCGGGGTTTCGCCCTTGATCCGCATCGCCAGGCAAAAGCCGCCCAGTTCCAGGTCCGTCACCGTCCCATCGAGCACTTGGGCCATCAGGTCGGTGGCCTGGGTCCGGTCGAGCGGCCGCGCGCCGCGCTGTCCGCGGCCGATTTCCTTGATGTACTGGCTGATCCCCATTTGCAGATTTTCTCAGACACTGGATGACGCAGGGCGATCAGTCGAATTCGCACCGTCAATGCGGGGCAGGCTCCCGCGATCTGTCATTGCGGGCTTGACCCGCAATCCATGGTCCTTGCAGCCGTGGATGCCGGGTCAGGCCCGGCAGGACAATTCGTAGGTGCCGGGTCGAGCCCGGCATGACAGTTGGAGGACGGCTGACAGTCAGACGGTTTCTGACGCGGTGTCTCGCACCCTGCGTTTCAGCTCCGGCAGGCAGGAGCCGCAGCTGGTGCCGCATTTCAGTGCGGCCTGCAGGCCCGCAAGGCGGTCGGCGCGGTCGCCATCGACGCCAGCAAGCTGCTCGCCGATCTGCGCATCGGTGACGTTGAAGCAGCTGCAGATGATCTGGCCGCGCGACTGCACCAGGCGCAGGGTTTGTGACTGCGAAGGCATGCGCAGCTGTCGTGCAAGATTCAAGCCAGAACGGCCTTGCGCCGGGCCGGAAAAGAACGCTCGCCTAAACTCGCTGGCATGCTGGTGCTGGGTATCGAATCGTCCTGTGATGAGACCGGGGTCGCCGTCGTCGAGTCGATGGGTGCGCTGACGCCGGTGCTGCTGGCCCATGCGCTGCACAGCCAGATCGAAATGCACCAGGCCTATGGCGGCGTGGTGCCGGAACTGGCGAGCCGGGACCACATCCGCCGGGTTCTGCCGCTGGCCGGGCAGGTGCTGCGGGAGAGTGGCAAGTCGCTCGACCAGATCGACGTGGTCGCATACACCCGCGGTCCCGGCCTGGCCGGGGCGCTGCTGGTGGGCGCGGGCGTCGCCTGCGCGCTTGGCGCTGCGCTCGACAAGCCGGTGCTCGGTGTGCATCACCTCGAGGGCCATCTGCTGTCGCCGTTCCTGAGCGCCGATCCGCCGCAATTTCCGTTCGTTGCATTGCTGGTCTCGGGCGGCCACACCCAGCTGATGCGGGTCGATGGCGTCGGCCGCTACCAGATGCTGGGCGAAACCATCGATGACGCAGCGGGCGAAGCTTTCGACAAGTCGGCCAAGCTGATGGGGCTGGGCTATCCGGGCGGGCCGGCGCTGTCGCGGCTGGCGCAGCAGGGTCGGGGCGATGCGTACAAGCTGCCGCGGCCGCTGTTGCACAGCGGGGACCTCGATTTTTCTTTTGCGGGCCTGAAAACCGCTGTCATGACGCAGGCGAAAAAGATCGCTCTCGCACAGGGCGCACCGGTCGAAGCCTGGCCGCTGGCGCTGCGGGCCGACCTGGCGGCGTCGACCGAGGCCGCCATCGTCGACGTGCTGGTGAAAAAAACCATGATGGCGCTGCAGGCCACCGGGCTGGAGCGGGTGGTGGTTGCCGGCGGCGTCGGTGCCAATCGCCTGCTGCGCCAGCAACTGGATACCGCCTGCGCCAGGCGGCACATCCGTGTCCATTACCCCGAGTTGCATCTGTGCACCGACAACGGCGCAATGATCGCGATGGCGGCG
Organism: Ramlibacter sp.; assembly: GCA_026785815.1. GTDB lineage: Bacteria > Pseudomonadota > Gammaproteobacteria > Burkholderiales > Burkholderiaceae_C > Ramlibacter. The sequence goes on from JAJAZH010000165.1 coordinate 1,674, forward strand.
GCGATGCGCCTGCAGTCAGGCGTGCAGCGAGCGACTGCGGTCTACGCCTTCGACGTCAAGCCGCGTTGGCCGCTGGCCGAATTGTCGGAGTGCATGGATCCCGGGTCGAGCCCGGGATGACAATGCAGCGATGGATCCCGGGGCGAGCCCGGGATGACAGACTGTCGTTGCGGGCTCGACCCGCAATCCATGGCCCTTGAACCGATGGGGCCCGGGGCGAGCCGGGGATGACAATGCAGCGATGGAGCCCGGGGCGAGCCCGGGATGACGCCATCGCTCCCGGCTCACCGCTCGGGATGTCAACGGCAGGTTGCGGACGGCGCCCGCAACTGCGTCCTCACTTCACTTCGATCTGCTTGACGTTGCTGACCGGCACTTGCTTGGCCAGGGTCAGGGTCAGGACGCCGTGTTCCAGCTTGGCGCCGCTGGCAGCAACGTCGATCTCCTGCGGCAGCTCGTAGGCGGCCTTGTATTGGCGCTTGGCTTCGGCCTTGGTCTCGATCCGGACCACGCTGCCTTCGGTGGCGATCGACAACTCTTCGCGGGTCACTCCCGGCAGGTCGAGCGTCACGGTCCAGGCCTTGTCGTCCTGCTGGACGTTCACGCCGGGGGTGGCGGGGCTGAAGAAAGCTTCGTTGACGAAGCGCTCGAAGCTGCGGTCGAAGGAGCGGGAGCCGGGGGCGACAGCGCGGGTGCGGACGACGGGTGCGAAAAACATGGTGGATTCCTTGGGTGGTTGACGAAGCGGCGGTTGCCTTAAACTTCGCGGCGCTCGAACCGATCGCCGCCTGCACACCATCTGTGCCCCGCGCGGCTCATTTCAAGGGATTTCGTCAATGAAAAATGTGCGGCGCAGGGTCTTGAAATCCCTGCTGGCAACGCTATGTCTCCCCGCCCTGGCCCAAGTCCGGCCTCCGGCCGCGCCGGTGACGCTGGCGCTGATCGAGGGCCTGTCCGGCGGCAATGCGAATGGCGGCGAGGCGGTGTTTCGCAACCTGGTGTGGGCGGTCGAGCGGGTCAACGCGCGCGGCGGCGTGCGGCTGGCGGGCGGCGCCCGGCCGCTGGTGCTGGAGCGCCACGACAGCAAAGGCCAGATCGAGGAGGCGTTGTCGGCGTTGCGTGCGGCGATCGACGGCGGCGCCCGCTTCATCCTGCAGGGCAATTCGTCAGCGGTCGCCGCGGCGCTGATCGACGCGATCAACAAGCACAACCAGCGGGAGCCGTCGCGCCGGGTGCTGCTGCTCAATTACTCCGCGGTCGACCCGATCCTCACCAACGAGAAGTGCAGCTTCTGGCACTTCCGCTTCGACGCCCATGCCGACATGCGGATGGCGGCGTTGATGTCGGTGTTGCGCGAGGACCGGGCGGTGAAGTCGGTCTACCTGTTTGGCCAGGACTACAGCTTCGGCCAGTCGGTGCTGCGGGAGGCCCGCCGCCAGCTCGGTGTGCAGCGACCCGACGTCGCCATCGTCGGCGACGAACTCCATCCGCTGCTGCGGGTCAAGGACTTCGCGCCTTACGCGATCAAGATCCAGGCCAGCGGCGCCGACGCGGTCATTACCGGCAATTTCAGCAACGACTTGACGCTGCTGGTGAAGGCGGCCCGTGACGTCGGCTTCGACGGCAAGTTCTACACTTTCTATGGCAACGCGCTGGGCGCGCCGGCGGCGATCGGCGAAGCCGGCGTCGGGCGCGTGATCGCTGTGGCCGACTGGCTGCCGAACCTGCCGACGCCGCAGAGCGAAGCGTTCTACCAGACGTTTCGCAAGCGCTATCCGGACCCGGCCGACGACTATGTGCACATGCGGATGCAGTTGCTGGTTGAAGCACTGGCCGCCGCGATCGGCAGTGCCGGCACGCTCGACGTCGGGGCCGTGGCCTCGGCACTGGAGCAGACCAGCGTCAGCCTGAGCGGGCAAGGCGGTGCGATGCGCGCTGCCGATCACCAGTTCCAGCAGCCGCTGGTGGTCGGCGTCATGGACCGCCAAGGCACTCCCGGCGTGAAGTTCGACGTCGAGGGTTCCGGCTACGGCTTCCGCGTGGTCAAGGTGATTGCGCCGGCCCAGGCCGAAATGGCGTCGAGCTGCAAGATGGTCAGGCCGACCTGACTCCTGTCCTTCCGGTATTGACCGATAAGGGGAGGTTTCCTGGGGCAGTCGATTTGTCATAGGCCGACTCATGGCGCGGGTAGAACGGCTGCCTCCCCGCTGCGTGGTCCGTCGCATCCACGATTTCCTCGATTTCCGGGGCGACCCTTTTCACCATGACTTCGAATCCCTGCCTGAGCGTCACCTGAGAGGACGCGCATCCCTGGCAGCCGCCGCTCATGGTGATGAAGAGCTTCCCTTGCCGGACGTCCACAATCGAAATCTTCCCGCCATGGTTGGCGATCGAACGATTGACCTCCTGGTCCAGAAGTGCCTGAATAGCCGTACCAAGCTCCGCATCGGATCTTCCTTGCGTGCCGGTGTGGGCATCCATCTCCAGGATCGCCGGCACGCCAGTCAGCAGCTGCGTCCGGATGGCCGTCCCGATGGCTGCTTTCAGTCCTGACCACGAGCTGAACGGCTCCTTGCAGATGGTCACCACGCTCTCGGCAATGAGCACGTTGGCCACGCCGGGGAGGGCGAACAGTCGCTCGCCGAGCGGCGAACCGGCGGCCCGTTCCTTGCTGCCGAAAAAGAAGGGGCCGCCAGGATGCAAGGTACGGCTCACGATGAACTTGCAAGTGTCGGGGTCGGCGAGCGAAGTCTCCACGCGAATGCCGATCGGCAGATCGACAAGCAGGGCATCAGACATTTTCAACGCTCTTCGCCGCAGCGCTCGCGCCTAAGGCACGCAGGTCGTTAAACGAATGGATCCCGCTGTTATGGCCGTCGCTCCAATCGAACCCGATCGCGTAGTTGCCTATGCTCACGATCTGTCGCGGGCTCACATCAGATCGTATCGTCTTTGGATCGAGCAGCTTGCGTCCGCTCATCTCCTCGACGCAGAGGGCGCAATGACATGCCAGGCGCAGGTCGCGGACGTCGAAGTCGTCGCGCTGACCGTCCTCCCAGAGGATGGACAAGGTCCGCGGATCGCGACGCAGGAAACCGATGGGGGTGTTCCGCGATCCAGCAGGCCGCGCCGCGCCTTCCATCCAGGCAGGCGCCCCCTCGTTGCTGTCCCACTTCCACACAAAGGGCTTCAGCACTGTGACCGCTGCGTGGAGTTGCTCCACGAGCGCTGCGGCGATGGCGGCGTACACCTTGGCGCTGACCGACTTTGGCTGGTCCGCCACGATCGGACGACCCTCATCACCGCAGGTGACGATATCGGCATCGAGAGGTAAGGCACCCAGGAATGGGACGCCGAGCTCCTTGCTCATCCGCTCGCCACCGCCGTGACGGAAGATATCCGTGCTCTCGCCGCAGTGGGGGCAGGTGAAGGTGCGCATGTTCTCGACGA
>JAJAZH010000166.1 GCA_026785815.1 Ramlibacter sp.
CCCCCGACACCACCGTAATCGCTGTTGCCGCCACCGCCGCCACCGCCCCCGACGCCACCATAGTCGCTGTTGCCGCCGCCATAGCCACCTTGGCCCTGGCCCTGCCCTGCGGCGCTGGCGTCGTCCCTGCGCCCGCCCGACTCGCCAGGGCCGCGCCGCCCGGGTGGGGCACTGGCCCCGCGCCGGACCTTCTTGGACAGGTCGATTTCGGGCAGCACGCCACTGTCGATCAGGAACTTGTTGGTGCGCCGATATCCTTCCAGCATGCGATCGACCATGTGCTGCTGGATCACGTCTTTGGCCATGCTCCAGCTGCTGCGCGGCAACGCGTTGGTCGTCCACTGCTCGATCAGGAGCTGAGACACCGCTTCCGGCTGCAGGATGTCCTGGTTGGCCATCTCTTCGACGCCTTCCAGGTGTTGCATCCGGGCCTTCAGGTCGTTCAGCTCCCAGCTGGCCTTTTCCCGCACCGCGAGCGCAAGCCGGGAGGCAAGGATTTTCTTCTCGACGACGTCGTCGCCGATCAACTCCAGGTCCATGGTGCCGAGCCGGATCCGGGCGGTCGCGGTCGGAGGAATCACCGCGTCACGCCATGCCTTGGCCGTGCTCGCGACCCAGTTGGCGCGCACCCGCTCGAAGTCGAGCATCGCGTCCCGCCGCTCCTGCATGTCGCGGGTGCTGGTGCTGCCGTCCAACAGCTGAATCAGCTTGATCCGGATGGCGTCCGACAGTGCCGGCAGCACGCCTTCGACATAGGCCACGAATTGCTCACGCGCTTTCCGACCCAGGGGCGCGGTGGAAGCGGGTGGCAGCGGCGAAGCCATGGATCGGATTTAAACCGTGGCGCCCGCATTGGGGTCGTGAGGGTCTTCTTCCTTCCTGGCCGAACTCTTGACCAGGTCTTCGCGCTTGACGCCCAGCCACATGGCGATGGCGGCGGCGACGAATACCGACGAATAGATGCCGAACAGGATGCCGATGGTCAGCGCCAGGGCAAAGTAGTGAAGCGTCGGGCCACCGAAAAACAGCATCGACAGCACCATGATCTGGGTGCTACCGTGGGTGATGATGGTGCGGCTGATGGTGGAAGTGATCGCGTTGTCGATGATTTCCGTGGTGTTCATCTTGCGGAAGCGGCGGAAGTTCTCGCGGATCCGGTCAAAGATCACCACCGACTCGTTGACCGAATAGCCCAGCACCGCAAGCACCGCCGCCAGCACCGCCAGCGAGAACTCCCACTGGAAATAGGCGAAGAAGCCCAGGATGATGATCACGTCGTGGAGGTTGGCGACGATCGCCGCGACCGCGAACTTCCATTCGAAGCGGAAAGCCAGGTAGACCATGATGCCCACCACCACCATGGCCAGCGCCTTCAAGCCGTCGGTTGCCAGTTCCTCGCCCACCTGCGGCCCCACGAACTCGGTACGGCGCAGGGTGACGCCTGGATCCTGCGACTTGAGTGCGGCGAGAACTTTGTCGCTCTGTTGTGCCGAGCTGACGCCTTTCTGGGCCGGAAGGCGAATCATCACGTCGCGCGAGGTCCCGAAATTCTGGACCTGGACGTCTGAAAAGCCGAGCCCGGCGACCGTTGCGCGGATCTTCTCGACCTCGGCTGTCTGGGAATAACCGACTTCCATCACCGTGCCGCCGGTGAACTCCACCGACAAGTGAAGTCCGCGCTGGAACAGGAAGAAGACGGCGGCGGCGAAGGTCAGGAAGGAGATTGCGTTGAAGATCAACGCGTTCTTCATGAACGGAATGTCGCGGCGGATCTTGAAGAATTCCATCTCTTTGTTACTTCCTACTCAAGCTTGGTTATAACGCCTTCGCCCGCGGGGCGCCAGACCGTACCAATGGAAACCGACTTCAGCTTCTTCTTGCGCCCATACCAGAGGTTGACCAGGCCGCGGGAGAAAAAGACTGCGGAAAACATCGAGGTCAGGATGCCGATGCAGTGCACGACTGCGAAGCCCCGCACCGGGCCGGATCCGAAAGCCAGCAAGGCCACGCCGGCAATCAGGGTCGTGATGTTCGAGTCGAGGATGGTGGCCCAGGCGCGGTCGTAGCCGGTCTGGATCGCGGCCTGTGCGGATGCGCCGTTACGCAACTCCTCGCGCACCCGCTCGTTGATCAGCACGTTCGAGTCGATGGCCATCCCCAGCGCCAGCGCCATCGCGGCCATTCCCGGCAGGGTGAGGGTCGCCTGCAACATCGACAGGATCGCCACCAGCAGCAGCAGGTTGAGCGCCAGCGCGATGCCCGAGAAGACGCCGAACAGCATGTAATAGAACGCCATGAAGGCGCAGATCACGGCGAAGCCCCAGGCCACGCTGTGAAAGCCCTTGGTGATGTTCTCGGCGCCAAGGGTCGGCCCGATGGTCAGTTCCTCGATGATCTCCATCGGTGCCGCCAGCGAACCGGCCCGCAGCAGCAGGGCCACGTCGTTGGCCTCGACGCTGGTCATGCGACCGGAAATCTGGACCCGGCCGCCGCCGATTTCACTGCGGATCACCGGCGCCGTCACGACTTCTCCCTTGCCCTTTTCGAACAGCAGGATTGCCATCCGCTTGCCGACGTTTTCCCGGGTCACGTCCTTGAAGATGCGCGAGCCCTTGGCATCGAGCGTCAGGTGCACCGCGGCTTCCTGGGTCTGGTTGTCGAAGCCGGGTTGGGCATCGGTCAGGTTCTCGCCGGTCAGGACCACCTGCTTCTTGACGATCACGGCCTGGCCAGTGCGCTCCAGGAATCGCTCGTCGCCGAATGGCACCGGGCCGTTGCCGGATTCCGCCGCGCGCGCCTCAGGGCTCTCGTCGACCATCCGCACTTCCAGCGTGGCGGTGCGGCCCAGGATGTCCTTGGCCTTGGCCGTATCCTGCACGCCGGGCAGCTGCACCACGATCCGGTCGAGGCCCTGCTGCTGGATCACCGGCTCGGCGACGCCCAACTCGTTGATCCGGTTGTGCAGCGTCACCATGTTCTGCTTGAGCGCCTGCTCCTGCACCCGGCGGGCCGCTTCCGGCTTGATGGTGGCCGTCAGCTTGTAATCGGTTCCTTCGGGCGCAACGACGGTCGCCAGATCAGCGAACTGTTCTGCGATGACCAGCTTGGCAGCGTCCAGCGTCGGCAGGTCCCGAAAGCGCACTTCGATGGCCTGACCATTGCGGCTGATGCCGGCATGACGGACATTCTTTTCGCGCAGGACACCGCGCAGGTCGCCCGACAGCGACTCGGCCTTCTTGGTCAGCGCCGCTTGCATGTCGACCTGCAGCATGAAGTGCACGCCACCGCGCAGGTCCAGGCCCAGATACATCGGCCCGGCTCGCAGCGCCGACAGCCAGTTGGGGGAACTCGAAAGCAGGTTGAGCGCCACCACATAGGACGGATCGGTCGGATCCGGCACCAGCGCCTTCTGGATCGCGTCCTTGGCCTTGAGCTGCACGTCGCCGCTTTCCAGCCGCACTTTGACCGAATTCGGGTCAAGGGTGATGGCTTCGGGCTTGATTCCGGCCGCCGCCAGCGCCTGCTCGACGCGGGTCCGGGTGGTGCCGTCGACCTTGACCGTGGCCTTGCCCGAGGAGATCTGCACCGCCGGCGCTTCGCCGAAAAAATTGGGCAGGGTGTAGATCGCCCCCACCAGCATGGCGATCAGGATGACCGCGTACTTCCACACCGGGTATCGGTTCATGTTCTCGCTTTTCGCTGTTCGTTCGCGCTTGGGGCGCGCTGGTTACTTGATGGTGCCCTTGGGCAGCACCTGCGCGATGGCGCTGCGCTGCAGGGTCACTTCCACGCCATTGGCGATCTCGACGCTGAGGTACGCGTCGCCCAGGCGGGTCACCTTGCCCAGCACGCCGCCGGAGGTCGCCACTTCATCGCCCTTGGCCACCGCGTCGATCATGGTCCGATGCTCCTTTTGCCGCTTCATCTGCGGCCGGATCATCACGAAATAAAGCACCACGAACATCAGCACCAGCGGCAGCATGCTCATGAGGGAAGACTGCATGTCGCTGCCACCGGCGGCAGCCGGCGCGGTTTGGGCGAAGGCGGAAGAAATGAACACAGAAACTCCAGGGACGTTGTCGAAGCGCCCGCACACGAGCGGGCACGCGAGGTACCCAAGGCGGGACCTGCAATTGTAGGTGCACGACCACGCCACGGTGATCCGACCGCCCCGGCCGGGCGGCGGCCGCACCGAACTCAGGCGGCCTGGCGAGCCGGGGCCGGCGTGCTCCACTGCTGCTGCAGCCGGTCCCACTGGAGGCGGGCGGCAGCGAGATTGCGCTCTTTCACATGGCCGAAGCCCTTGATCTGTTCAGGGATACGGGCAATTTCCAGCGCCAAGGCGTGGTTGCCCTCGCCCAGCGACGCCATGACTTGTTCCAGGCTCTCGCGATACTGCTGGATCAAGGCCCTTTCCGTCCTGCGTTCTTCAGTCCGGCCAAAGACGTCGAGGGCGGTCCCGCGCAGGCCCCGAAACTTGGCCAGCAGCCGGAAGCCGGTCATCATCGCCGGCCCGAACTTCATCTTCTGCAGCTCGCCCTTCTCGTTGCGCCTGGCCAGCAGCGGCGGCGCCAGATGGAAGTGGATCTTGAAGTCGCCTTCGAACAGCGTCGCCACCTTTGCGGCGAAACCGGTTTCGGCATGCAGCCGGGCGACCTCGTACTCGTCTTTGTACGCCATCAGCTTGAACAGGTAACGCGCCACCATCTCCGTCAGCAACGTCTTGCCCAACGGCGCTTCAGCTGCGCGCACCCGGTCGACAAACAAGCGATAGCTGTCGGCATAAGCGCTGTTCTGGTAAGCGGTCAGGAACTCGACCCGGCGCTCGACGATGCCTTCCAGCGTTTCGCGCTTCTTGAACTCGATGACCTGCGCGGGCGCCAGCAGCTTTTGCACCGACGGCCAGTCGTGGGCCGCGCGCCGGCCCCATTCGAAGGCCGCCTTGTTGTTGTCGATTGCCACTGCATTGAGTTCGATCGCGCGGACCATCGATTCGCGGCTGAGCGGGATCCAGCCCTTCTGCCAGGCATAACCCAGCATCATCGGGTTGGTATAGATGCTGTCTCCCATCAGTCGGATCGCCGCCGCGTCCGCGTCGAAGGCGCTGACCGCTTCGGCGCCGACCGCCCGGGCGATTTCCGCAGCGCAGGCTTCCGCCGGATTGGTCCAGTTCGAGTTCTTGACGAACGCCGCAGTCGGGGTGCTGTGCGAGTTCAGCGCCACATGGGTGCGGCCCGGCCGCATCCGCAGCACTGTTTCCTTGCCGGCCGCGACGATCGGGTCGCAGCCGATGATCAGGTCGGCGCCGGCCATGCTGACGCGGGTGGTCCGGATGTCCTCGGCGCGCTCGCCGATCAGCACATGGCTCCAGGTGGCCCCGCCTTTCTGCGCCAGCCCGGCGGCGTCCTGGGTGACGATGCCCTTGCCGTCGATATGGCCGGCCATCCCGAGCAGCTGGCCGATGGTGATGACACCGGTGCCACCGACCCCGGCGACGACGATGCCGAAGGCGCCGTGGATCGCCGGCAGCTGCGGCTCGGGAAGCTCGCCCAGCTCGAACGGAGAGACCGACTGGTCCTTGCCTTTCTTCTTTTTCAGCTGCCCGCCTTCGACCGTGACAAAGCTGGGGCAGAAGCCTTTCAGGCAGCTCATGTCCTTGTTGCAGGTGCTCTGATTGATCGTGCGCTTGCGGCCGAACTCCGTTTCCAGCGGCTCGACCGAGAGGCAATTGCTCTTGACGCTGCAGTCGCCGCAACCTTCGCAGACCAGGTCGTTGATCACCACCCGGACGGCCGGATCGACCAGGGTGCCGCGCTTGCGCCGGCGCCGCTTTTCGGTCGCGCAGGTCTGGTCGTAGATGATGACGGTGGTGCCGGAGATCTCGCGAAACTCGCGCTGGACCCGGTCCAGTTCATCGCGGTGCTCGATGGCGATGCCGTCGGGCAGCGCCAACGCGTCAGGCCCGCGTCGACGTTTCGCGTCGTCGTACTTTTCGGGCTCGTCGGTGACGATGGTGATCTTCACTGCGCCCTCGGCCCGCATGCTGTTCGCGATCTGGATGACCGAGTGGCCCTCGGACCGCTCGCCGACCGGCTGGCCGCCGGTCATGGCGACTGCGTCGTTGTAGAGGATCTTGTAGGTGATGTTGACGCCAGCGGCAATCGATTGCCGGATCGCCAGCATGCCGCTGTGGAAGTAGGTGCCGTCACCCAGGTTGGCGAACACGTGCCGCTCGGTACTGAAGGGCTGCTGGCCGATCCACGGCACGCCTTCGCCGCCCATCTGCGTGAAGCCGACGGTGGATCGGTCCATCCAGGTGGCCATGAAGTGGCAGCCGATCCCGGCCATGGCGCGCGACCCTTCCGGCACCACCGTGGAGGTGTTGTGCGGACAGCCGGAGCAGAACCAGGGCTGGCGGTCGCCCTTGACCTCGAGCACCTGCATCGAGCGCTCTTTGGCCTGCAGGATCGCCAGCTGGCTTTCGATGCGGGCGGCCATGTCGCCGCCCAGCCCCTGCCTCTTGAGCCGGTAGGCGATCGCGCGCGCAATCAGGGCCGGCGACAGGTCCGCGTTGGCGCGCAGCAGGGAATGCGACGACGGATTCTGGCGCGACCATTCGCCACCCGAGAAGTCGCCATCGTCTTCGTTGAACTTGCCCACCACGTTGGGACGGACGTCAGGGCGCCAGTTGTAGAGCTCCTCCTTCACCTGGTACTCGATCACCTGCCGCTTTTCCTCGACCACCAGGATCTCGCGCAACCCGGTGGCGAACTCGCGCGTCCCCTGCGCTTCCAGCGGCCACACCACGCCGACCTTGTGCAGCCGGATACCCAGCTGCCGGCAGCTGGCGTCATCGAGACCGAGGTCGAGTAAGGCCTGTCGAGTGTCGTTGTAGGCCTTACCGCTGGCAATGATGCCGAAGCGATCCTGCGGGCCCTCGATCGCGTTGTAGTTCAGCCGGTTGGCGCGGATGTACGCCAGCGCCGCATACCACTTGTAGTCGAACAGGCGGGCTTCCTGCTCCAGCGCGGTGTCGGGCCAGCGGATGTGCAGGCCGCCGGGCGGCATCTCGAATTCCGGCAGCCGGATCTCGACCCGCTCAGGATCGATCATCGCCGTCGCGCTCGATTCAACGATCTCCTGGATCGTCTTCATGCCGGCCCAGACCCCGGAAAAGCGGCTCAGCGCGAACGCATGGATGCCGAGGTCGAGGATCTCCTGCACCGACGCTGGAAAGAACACCGGCAGCCCGCAGGCCTTGAAGATATGGTCGCTCTGGTGGGCGGCGGTCGAACTCTTGGCCACATGGTCGTCGCCGGCGACGGCGATCACTCCGCCCCAGGGCGTGGTGCCGGCCATGTTGGCGTGCTTGAACACGTCGCTGCTGCGGTCGACGCCCGGGCCCTTGCCGTACCAGATGCCGAACACGCCGTCGAACTTCTGCGTGCCGGCAGGCGCGAATCCGAGCTGCTGCGTGCCCCACAACGCGGTTGCGGCCAGCTCTTCGTTCACGCCCGGCTGGAACACGATGTTCTGGGCCTTGAGGAATTTCTCCGCCTTCCACAGCGCCTGGTCGTAGCCGCCGAGCGGGGAGCCGCGGTAGCCACTGATCAGGCCCGCAGTGTTCTTGCCGACCATCGAATCGCGCAGTCGCTGCAGCATCGGCAGCTTCACCAGCGCCTGCACGCCACTCATGAAGGCGCGGCCGTAATCGAGCGAATACTTGTCGTCCAGCGTGACGGTCTCCAGGGCCTTGCGAATGTGTTCGGGCAGCGGTGCATTCATGGCGCGTAGTCTCCTGCTAGTGAGTCAAAGTGTATGCCCGCTTGACTGATAAGTCATTGCGCTGGGCGCCGTTCGCTGCCACTCGATCAGGGTTTCGGCCACAGCACCCACAGCCGCAGTGGCTGCTTGAGTCGGCCGGCCAGTTCGCCCGCGTCCGCGCCCCAGCCGGCGAAGTAGTCGGCGCGCACCGCGCCGGTGATGGCGCTGCCGGTGTCCTGCGCCAGCACCAGCCGCTGCAGGCTGACCATCGGTCCGCTCGACGCCAGCCACACCGGCGTGCCGTAAGGAATGCTGTCCTTGTCCACCGCGATCGAGCGGCCCGGCGTCAGCGCCACGCCCTGCGCGCCGCGCGGACCGAAGCCTGCATCGAGCTCGGACAAACTTTCTTCCCGAAAGAACACCGTGCGTGGGTTGCTCCAGAGCAGCTCGTTCAACCGCTGCGGGTTCTGCGCTGCCCACGCCTTGATGCCGGGCCAGGACGCATCGCGGACGGCCCCCTGCTGCAGCAGCCAGCTGCCGACGCTGCGATAGGGGTGGTCATTGCTGGCCGCATAAGCCAGGCGGACAGTGCGCTGGCTGCCATCGGGCTCGGTCAGGCGCAGGCGTCCGGAACCCTGGATCTGAAGCATCAGCGCGTCCAGCGGATCGGCCAGGTAAGCAATTTCGCGGCCGCGCAGCGCTGCCCGTGCTTCGGGCAAGGTCTCCATGTCCTGGCGGCTGTACCAGGGCTTGCGCTGGCCGACTCCCGGCGGCACGCCGTACAACGGAACCGGATAGCCGCGCGTGGGCTGACGCGACGCCTGCAGCACGGGCTCGTAGTAGCCGGTGAGCAAACCCTCGCCCGGCCCCTGCAACGACTCGACGCGGTAGGGCTGCAGCCGCTGGACCATCCAGTCGCGCTGCTCCCCGGCGCCCGCGATCGACAACCGACGAACCTCCGGGCACAGCGCCGCGAACGCGGGGCCCGGCCGCTCGCAGCTTTTCAGCCAGGCATTCCACGCTTCGTGCAGGGCATCGTCGGCGAAACCCGGCAACTCGGACCAGCGCACCGCGAGCCAGCGCGACCGGCCTTGCAACAGCGGCGGGGGCAAGGGCGCGGTGTCGGCCGCCAGCGCCCCGGTGGGGTCAAGGTCGAACGCGGCTGCGGGAAGCGACGGCGCCGGTGCTGCCGCGAAAGACGGTGGCGGCGGCAATCGCGCTGATATCACTGGCGCTGCCGACGCCGGCGCGGAATCGGGCGGCAATGGCACCGAGCCGCAGGCCGCCAATGTTCCTACAATGGCGGCCATCCCAAGGAAACGGTTCATGCTGCTGATTCTGCTCGAAGCCCTGCTGGCGCTGCTGTTGCTGGTCGGCATCGTCTGGTGGACCATGTTTTCCGGCCGCAAGGGTGGTGAACCGCCGGCCATCGAGCCAGCGCGGGAAGAGCGCAAACCCGACGAGAAGTGATCCCTGTCGGGTGGGGCTGAGCGGACTTCCGGGTCGATGCTCAAAGACTCCGCAGCAGGTTCGCGAGTTCGACCGCCGACTTTACTTCCATCTTGTCGAAGACCCGCGCCCGGTGCACTTCGACCGTTCGCACGCTGATGTCGAGCTGGTCCGCGATCAGCTTGTTCGGCAATCCTTCGACCACCAGCCGCAACACGTCGCGCTCACGGTCGGTCAGTTCTCCGAGCCTGGCCTTGAGCTGCTGCTGCTGCTGCTGCTCGATCAGCACCTGCGCCGAACGCCGGACCGCCTGCTCGATCCGGTCGACCAGCGCATTGTCTGAAAACGGTTTCTCGCAGAAGTCGAAGGCGCCGCGCTGGACCATGTGCACCGCGGTCGGCACATCGGCGTGCCCGGTCAGGAAAATCACCGGCATCACGTCGACCAGCCCGCGCGCCGCCAGCTTGTCGAACAGCTCGAGTCCAGACAGGCCCGGCATGCGCACGTCCAGCAGCAGGCAGCAGGGCTGGCTGGGAACGAAGCCGGCTTCGAGCATGGCCTCGAACGCTTCGCCGCTGCCGAAGGTTTCCGACAGCAGGCGGCGCGAGCGCAGCAGCCAGGCCAGCGCTTCGCGCACGCTGGCGTCGTCATCGACGATGAAAACCGTGGCGTCGTGAACGGGCTGCATCAGGCGACAGCGTCCGGCGCGCTGGCGTCGACCGGCAAGGTGAAGCGGAACACCGTCCCCTGCGGATGATTGGTCTCGAACCCGAGGAAACCGCCGTGCTGCTCGACCACCGTGCGGCACAGGCTCAGGCCCAGACCCATGCCCTCGGCCTTGGTCGTATAGAAAGGCGTGAACAGCTGCTGCGCCACCGTCTCGGAAATCCCGGGGCCGCAGTCCGACACCTGGAATTCGACCCAGGCGTTGGGCCCCGTGTAGCGTTGGCCACCGCCGGCCCGCCGCACCTGGATCAGCAACGATGGATCAGGCACGCCGGCTTCATCCATCGCCTGCATCGCGTTGCGCGCCAGATTGAGCAGCACCTGTTCGACCATCGTGCGGTCGCATCGTACCTGCGGCAGGCCGTCCTGCAGCTTCAGCTCGACCCGGACCCCGAGCTTGCGGGCCTGCAGGCTCACCAGCGGCATGATGGCGTCGAGCAACGACTGCGGCGGCACCGGCTCGCGTTCCTGGTCGCGACGCCGGACGAAGTCATGCACGCTCTTGATCACCTTGCCGGCGCGCTCCGCCTGCTCCGCGATCCGCCGGATCGCCAGTTCGATCTCAACCACGGAAAAAATGGGGTCAGAGTCCAAATTCGCTCCGGCACCGTGTGCCGGCTGCGATGCAGCGTCCTTGGACGCTGCTGCGAAATTGGTCTCTGACCCGATTTTTTCCATAGCCAGATCCGAACGCGCTTTGTCGCGCAGCAGGTTGAGCGAGCCGGTGGCGTAACTTGAAATCGCCGCCAGCGGCTGGTTCAGCTCGTGGCTCAGAAGCGATGCCATCTCGCCCACCGTCGCCAGCCGAGCGGTCGCCTGCAGCCGGTCCTGGGTGGCGCGTGACAGCTCTTCGACCCGACGCTGCTCGCTGATGTCGAGGAACGCACTCATCCAGCCGGTCTGCAGGCCGAGCGCGTTGATCAGCGGGGCCTCGATGATCAGCACCGGAAAGCGCGAACCGTCCTTGCGCATGAAGACCGACTCGAAGCCGGCCCGCGGCGGCGTGTTGTTCCCCGCCAGCCGGACTTGCTGCCGTTTCTGGTATTCGTCAGCCAGTTCGGGCGGCCAGTAGGGCACCGGCGTTCCGTGCCCCAACAGCTCTTCCGGCGCGAATCCGACCATCTCGCAGAACGCGGGATTGACATAGGTGATGCGTCCCTGCAGGTCGCGCGCGCGCAGGCCAGTGACCAGCGAATCTTCCATGGCTTTGCGAAATGCCAGCGCGTCCGCCAGGTCGTGCTCGGCCCGCAGGCGCCTGCGCATGTCCCGCACCAGCATCACCAGCACCGTCACCAGCGCGATCGACATCGCGGTCACCAGCGCGGTGAGGACGTTCGGAAACAGGTCTGGCGCACCCCGCCAGCTGTCCATGCGCAGCACCATGGTGTTGCCCGGCAGGTCCAGCAACTGCTGCGCGGTGAAGACCCGGCTGCCTCGGCGAGCCGACCCGTGCATCGACAGCCGGGTTCCATCAGCTTCCGTGAAAGACACTTCCTGGCTGCGCGTCAGTTGCGGCCCGACCAGCCCCGTCAGGATCTCTCCGAGCGAGTAAGTGGCGACTGCGTAGCCTGTCAGCTGTCCCGCCGCGACCAGCGGCAGGCAGAGCTCCATTACCTCGATTCCCAGTCCGTCGGCCTGCGGAACAAAGTAGCTGCTGGAATAGGCGGGGCCGCTGACACGGCGCGCGTTGGCGCAGGCGAGCGCCACGTCGGCCTGCGCGTTAGAGCGCCCGAGCCGGGCGAACACCGGGGCGCGGTAGGGCGTGTCCACTGAATCGACTGTCGCCAGCGCCTTGTCGCGCCACTCGAGCCGCATCCATTCCCGGTGTTCGCGCAGCAGCGCCTGCGCCGCGGCCGACCAGGCCTGCTGCTGCGGGCGGACCGTATGCAGCGCTTGCAGGCCCTGGACATTGCGGGTCAGGGCCGAGCGGATATCGTTGAGAGCGTCGGCGCTGTCCCGATCCAGCTTGCTCTGCACCTGGCTGGCCTCGTAGCGGCCC
>JAJAZH010000167.1 GCA_026785815.1 Ramlibacter sp.
ACGCCGGCCAGGGCGACGACGATGATGTGGAACGGGTTGAGCACGCTCAGGTCGTGCTGGTACTGGCTATTCTTGCGGATGCCGATGAACGAGCAGGCCACGGCCTTGACCGATTGCAACAGCGAACTCATAGACGATGTCCCGCTGGCGGGGCCACGAGCGCCGCTGTCGGAGCCGGCGGCGTCTTGCCACCGACCTCGAAGAAGGTGTAAGACAGCGTGATCGTCGTCACGTCCTTCGACAGCCGGGGATCGATCACGAAAGCCACCGGCCACTGTTTTCTTTCCCCCGGTTCGAGCGTGTACTGCTGGAAGCAGAAACACTCGAGCTTGTTGAAATGCGCGGCGGCCTGCCTCGGCGCGTAGCTGGGGATGGCCTGCGCCGCCATGCGGCGGTCCTGCACGTTCTGGAACTCGTACATCACTGTGGCGAGCTGGCCCGGATGCACCTGCAGCTTCGACTGCAAGGGCTTGAAATGCCAGGGACCGCGGGCGTTCGCATCGAACTCCACCGTGATGGTCCGCGTCAGGTCGATCTGGGAGTTGGCCGGCACTTTCACATCGCGGCCGGCGCTGCCACCGCCCGGCACCTGCCGCTCACTGAGCGACAGGATGTTGATGCCGGTCATCTCGCAGATGTGCCGGTAGATCGGAATCAGCGCATATCCGAAGGCGAACATTCCGACCGTGACCACGGCCAGCTTGCCCACCATCTTCAGGTTGGTAACGCGGGTGGACATCGCGGACATCAGCGTGCCAGCAGCACCATCTTGGCCATGAAGCCGACGAAGAACACCAGCGCGATCGAGGCCAGCACCAGCCCCATGCGCCGGTTGCGCTTTTTCTGCTCGACATTCATGTCAGGCATGGCTCAGGCCACTCCGCCGCCAGGCTGCGGCTGCCGCGGAGGCATGTGGACGTCTGGCGCCATCGGCTCCGGCTGCACGCGAGCGTCGAGTACCTTGGTGGCGGTGGGATCCAGCCGGGGTGGGGTCTCGAACGTGTGGAACGGCGCCGGCGACGGCACTTCCCACTCCAGGCCTTCGGCGCCCTTGCCGTCCGCATCGTTCCAGGGACGCTGACCCGCCGGCTCGCCCTGCCCGCGCATGCACGGCAGCACCACCCAGAAGAAGAAGTACACCTGCGACAAGCCGAAGCCGAAGGCGCCGATCGAAGCGATCGCGTTGAAATCAGCGAACTGCATCGGATAGTCGGCGTAGCGGCGCGGCATTCCGGCCAGCCCCAGGAAGTGCATCGGGAAGAAGGTGACGTTGAAGGTGATCAGCGATACCCAGAAGTGGATCTGGCCTCGGCGCTCGCTGTACATGACGCCGGTCCACTTCGGCACCCAGTAGTAGAAACCGGCGAACATCGCGAACAGCGAGCCGGCCACCAGCACGTAATGGAAGTGGGCGACCACGTAATAGGTGTCCTGCAGCAGCAGGTCGATCGGCGCCAGCGCCAGGATCAGACCCGTAAAGCCGCCGATCGTGAACACGAAGATGAAGCCGACCGCGAACAGCATCGGCGTCTCGAAGGTCATCGAACCCTGCCACATGGTGGCGATCCAGTTGAAGATCTTCACTGCCGTCGGCACCGCGATCAGCATGGTGGTGTACATGAAGAACAGCTGGCCCGTCACCGGCATCCCGGTGGTGAACATGTGGTGGGCCCAGACGATGAACGACAGGATCGCGATCGACGAGGTGGCATAGACCATCGACGCGTAGCCGAACAGGCGCTTGCGCGCGAACGCGGGGACCACCTGGCTGATGATGCCGAAAGCCGGCAAGATCATGATGTAGACCTCGGGGTGGCCGAAGAACCAGAAGATGTGCTGGTACATCACCGGGTCGCCGCCGCCGGCGGGGTTGAAGAAGGTGGTGCCGAAGTGGCGGTCCGTCAGCGTCATGGTGATGGCGCCGGCCAGCACCGGCATCACGGCGATCAGCAGGTAGGCGGTGATCAGCCAGGTCCAGCAGAACATCGGCATCTTCATCAGCGTCATCCCGGGAGCGCGCATGTTCAGGACGGTGACGATGATGTTGATCGAGCCCATGATCGACGAGGCACCCATGATGTGCATCGCGAAGATGCCGGCGTCCATCGACGGGCCCATCTGCAGCGTCAGCGGCGCATAGAGCGTCCAGCCGGCGGCAGGCGCGCCACCCGGCATGAAGAACGAGCCCACCAGCATCAGGCCAGCCGGGATCAGCAGCCAGAAGCTGAAATTGTTCATCCGCGCGAACGCCATGTCGGCCGCGCCGATCTGCAGCGGGATCATCCAGTTGGCGAAGCCGACGAAGGCCGGCATGATCGCGCCGAACACCATGATCAGGCCGTGCATGGTGGTCAGCTGGTTGAACAGCTCGGGGTTGACCAGTTGCAGGCCGGGCTGGAACAGCTCGGCGCGGATCAGCATCGCCAGCGCGCCGCCGACCATCAACATACTGAACGAAAACAGCAGGTAGAGCGTGCCGATGTCCTTGTGGTTGGTCGCATAGACCCAGCGACGCCAGCCATGCGGGTGGGCATGGTGCTCGTCGTGGGCGTGCTCGCCGGGGCCGTGGGGATCGAGGACTGCGCTCATCTTGGTTTCCTTCGGATTCGGTACGCTTACTTGCCGCGCTGCGCCAGCACTTCGGCCGGCTGCACGATCTGACCGGTCTTGTTGGACCAGTTGTTCTTGGTGTAGCTGATGACGGCAGCCAGGTCGGTGTCCGACAGCTGCTTCCACGGCGGCATGGCGCCACGGCCGTTCAGCAACACATGGATTTCCTTGCTCTTGTCGGCATCCAGCACCAGCTGCGAGCCGTCGAGCGCCATGATCGGGCCGGCGCCTTTGCCGCTGGCCTGGTGGCAGGCGGCGCAGTTGGCCGCATAAACCTTCTCGCCGCGTCTGGCCAGATCGTCCAGCACCCAGACCTTGGCCGGGTCGTCCAGCTTGGCCGCCATCTTCTTCATTTCGCCAGCGGTCCACGCGGTGTAATCCTGCGCGGAAAGCACCTTGACGTGGATCGGCATGTAGGCGTGCTCCTTGCCGCACAACTCGTAGCACTGGCCGAAGAAATCGCCGGTCTTCTCGCTGCGAAACCAGGTGTCGCGCACGAAGCCGGGAATCGCATCCTGCTTGACGCCGAACGCCGGCACACCCCAGGCGTGGATGACGTCGTTGGCGGTGGTGATGATGCGGACCTTCTTGTTGACCGGGACGACCAGCGGGTTGTCGACCTTCAACAGGTAGTTGTCCGGCATGACGCCGCGGGCGCCGTCGTTGGACATCTCGCGGTGGGTCGAATCGAGCGTCGACAGGAACGACAGGCCCTGGCCTTCGCCGTTCAGGTAGTCGTAGCCCCACTTCCACTGGTAGCCGGTGGCCTTGATGGTGATGTCGGCGTTGGTGGTGTCCTTGGACGCGACCAGCACCTTGGTCGCGGGCAGCGCCATCAGGATCACGATGATGAACGGGATGATGGTCCAGATCACTTCCACCGTCACCGACTCGTGGAAGTTGGCCGGCTTGTGGCCCACCGACTTGCGATGCTTCCAGATCGAATAGAACATCACGCTGAAAACCGCGATGAAGATCACCATGCAGGTGATCAGCATGAACCAGTGCAGCCAGGCCTGCTCGACCGCGATCCGGGTGACGGCAGGATGCAGATTCAGCTGGCGGACCGCGGGACCGCCCGGCAGGTCGTTCACCGCCCATGCCGTGCCGTTGAACGCGCCCGCCAGGAGCACCACTGAAGCCAGCTTGTTCGAAATACTCTTCATATTTTTGACTGTGCCTTAAGCCTCGATTGAACCAAATCCGCTGTCCCTCCGGGCCCGCCGGCCGCCTTCACGCGGCGTCGCGTAGGGCCATTCGAATCTCACGCGCCAGCGCCGGCCGCAGTTCCGGCCGGACGAACCGGCCGACGTTGACCGACCGGCCCAGGCCCGAGACCGAAATCAGCGACCGGTCCGCCGCGCCGGGCTCCACCCGGACCCATTCGCGGTCGAACTCGGCGCGCTCCAGCCGCCCCGCCGTCTCCAGTTCGACCACCAGCTGGCGTCCCTGCAGCGAAATCCGTTCGCCGTCGGCCGCGTGGCGCGCATAGACCACGAAGGCGGCACCCACGGCGGCCAGCTCGAGCCACGCGAAAGGAAGCACCAAGGTTGCGCCCAGCCACCAGAACACGCTGCCGATTCCAAGCGACACAACGCACAGCGAGGCGTACAGCCAGGCCAGCTGGGCCGGCGTGACCGAACAGTTGCGCTGCAAGAACCAGTGGATGTTCTGGCCCTGGACAGTGGCGAAGCGAAAGACCGGGTTCGGCACAGGGAAAGCTCACAGAAATCGACCGCACATTGTAGCCCGGCTTGCTTGTCGCTCCGCCCGGAGCGCGGCTCATGTCCGAGTGTTCCGCTCGGCCTGCAGCAGGGTCCGCATGTCCTGCAGCGACACTGCGCTTTCGCCACTCACCCTGACCCTCGGCGCCGGCTTCATCGCGTGGCCGTAGATGACCTCGAAAGTGAGCGCCAGCCTGCCGTCGAGGCCGCCGAGACCGGAGACCAGCGCGGTCTCAAGCTCGCTGCGCCAGCGCCGGCCCCGCAGGGCCGCGAAGCGCGCCGGATGGAAATTGCTCCCCAGCTCTGACAGTTCGGCCAGCAGCTTGACCGGCGAGTCCCAGGTGAGCGTGATGCGTTCCATGTCCATCACCGGTTCGGCGAAGCCTGCATGCACCAGCATGTCGCCCCAGTCGTGCATGTCGGTGAATTCATGCGCCGGCGGCGGCCAGCCCAGCGCGAGGTACACCTTGCGCAGCTCCCGCAAACTGTCGGGCCCGAGGCAGGAAAACATCAGGAAGCCGTCCACCGCCAGGGCCCGGTGCCATTGCGCAATCAGGGCTTGGGGATCGGCGCCGAGATGCAGCGCCATGTTGGCCCACAGCATCTGGGCCTGCCCATCGGGCAAGGCGCCGATGCGAGCCGACGACTCGCCGACGCGGCGCCACCAGGGCCGGGCCACGCTCTTCATCGCCTCCCTGGTGCGGCCGACGTCGGTCGCCGCAACCAGGCGGGCCGCGTGCGGATAACGCCGCTCGACCAAGGCATGCGCCTTCAGTCCGCCACGCACCGGCTCCCAGTCGGCCCACGCGGCCGGCTGCAGGCGGATCCACTGCAACCGGTCCTCCATTCGCCGGCCGACTTCCTCGTGCAGCCAGGGCGAGCGCGGCGGCGCTGCCTGCTCCCAGCGAGCGGCAGCGACTGGGTCGATGGTGGGGGGACGGTCGGTGGCCATGAAGGCGGAAATGCTTGCGTCTGGCGAAACTGCGACGAGTATATTGAGCCGATGCTGCGCGACTGGATCGAAGGGCTGAAGGCCGCCACGCCGGCCCAGTGCGCCGTCTGCCACGCCTGGCCGGCGCAGCCGATCTGCGAAGCCTGCGTGGTGCGCTTCGCGCAGCCGCAGCCACGTTGCCTCACCTGCGCGTTGCCGGTCCCTGCATCAGTCGAACGCTGTGGCCGCTGCGTCCGCGAGCCGCCTCCACTGGACCGCTGCCTGGCCGCGGTGACCTACGGCTACCCCTGGGCCGGGCTGGTCTCACAGTTCAAATTTCACGGACAGCCTGGCTGGGCCGGCTCGCTGGCGGGCTTGATGCGCAGCGCACCATGGGTGGAGTCCGCCCTGGAGACGGCCGAGATCGTCATGCCCCTGCCGCTGTCAGCCAAGCGCCTGGCCGAGCGTGGCTTCAACCAGGCCCTGGTGCTCGCGCGCGCGCTCGCGCCAGGCAAGGTCAGGGCCGACATCTTGCTGCGCCTGCGGCACACCGAGGCGCAGACCGAGCTCGACCGCGCTGCCCGGCTGCGCAACGTGAAGGGCGCGTTTGCCATTGAGCCGCTGCGATTGGCGCAGGTCCGGGGCCGCCAGGTGGTGTTGGTCGACGACGTCATGACCAGCGGCGCGTCGCTGTTTTCGGCAGCGCAGGTACTGCAGCAGGCCGGCGCGGCTTCGATCACCGCGATCGTGCTGGCCCGCACCGACGAGCCCGACGGGGCGACTGGACAATAGCGGCCCATGTTCAACATCGTCCTGGTCGAGCCCGAAATCCCGCCCAACACCGGCAACGTGATCCGGCTGGCGGCCAATACCGGCTGCGACCTGCACCTGATCGAGCCGCTGGGGTTTTCCATGGAGGACCGGCAGCTGCGCCGCGCCGGGCTCGATTACCACGAGTACGCGCAGGTCATCCGCTACCCGGGATGGCCGGATTTCCTGGAGCGCCGGAAACCGGCCGCGGCCCGCCTCTTCGCGCTGACGACCCACGCAACCCGGGGGGTGCACGACGTCGCTTTCTTACCGGGCGACTGGCTGGTGTTCGGCTCGGAAACCCGCGGGCTGGCCCCGTCGCTGCGCGAATCGATCGCTCCCGAACAGCGCCTTCGGCTGCCGATGCGCTCCGGCCAGCGCAGCTTGAATCTCTCCAACGCGGTGGCGGTCACGGTGTTCGAGGCGTGGCGCCAGCACGGATTTGCCGACACGTCCATCGTGTAACCCTCGCGCTGCGGCCATCAGTTCCCATCTGCGACTGGCGGCGCATCGATCCCAAGCCCGGCGACGGTGCGCCGGGTCGCTTCGACCAGGTAGTCCAGGAACGCGCGGGTCCGCAACGGCATGAATTTGCGGCTCGGGAGCGCCGCCACCATGCGCAAGCGGCTGGTGAAGAGGCATGGAAAAACCCGCCTGGAGCGATCCGGCGGGTTTTTTCTTGTTCGCGCTTGCTACGGATAGCGCCGCGTCAACGATTCAGCGATGCAAGCCGGCTTGTCCGAGCCCTCGCGCTCGACCGTCACCTGCCACGTCATCTGCATTCCGTCGTTGTCGATCGGATCGCAGGCGAGCAGCTTCATCCGGCCGCGCAGGCGGCTGCCGACCGGGACCGGCGCGGTGAAGCGCACCCGGTTCAGGCCGTAGTTGACGCCCATTCGCGTGTTGCGGACCTCCATCGCGCTCTCGAAGAATCGGGGCAGCAGCGACAGCGTGAGGAAGCCATGGGCGATCGGCGCGCCGAACGGGCCGGCAGTCGCCCGCTCGACGTCGACGTGGATCCACTGGTGATCGCCGGTGGCCTGGGCAAACAGGTTGACCTGCTCCTGGGTCACGGTGATCCAGTCGCTGATCGCCACCTCCTGGCCCACCAGAACTCGCAAGTCGGCGAGGTTCTCGAAAGTTTTCATTTGGCTTCGAGCCAGCGACAGATGCCATGCCACTGCTGCAAGTCGCGCTCGACCCGGCCCGGGGCGACGTCGAACAGCGTCAGCCCACGCGCGGCCAGCTGGATGTAATTCTGGGTCTGGCGCAGGTAACCCAGCACCGGCAGCCCCAGGCTGTCGACGAATTCATGGAGCTTGTCGGCAGCGATTGTGCGTTCGTCGACCCGCATGCCGACGATGCCCACGTGCATCTGGGTCGCCTTGCGATGCTCCGCCATCTCGTCAAGGAAGCTGCGCGTCGCGAAGATGTCGAACACGCTGGGCTGCAGCGGCACGATCACCCTGTCGGCCATCTTGAGCACATCCCGGAACATGCGTCCGTGCATTCCGGCCGGCGTGCCCAGCACCACGTGGGTCGTGCCCTTGGGCGGTTTGACGATGTTGTCGGGCCCGATGTCCCAGCTCGCAACCGGGCGGGCGCCTGGCGGCCGCAAGCCGAGCCAGAGCCGGGACGATTGCTGGCGGTCGGCATCGCCGAGCATCACAGAGTGGCCGCGGCTGGCAAAATACCCGGCGATGTTGGTCGCCATGGTGGACTTACCGACACCGCCCTTCGGATTGGCAACGACCACAACCGGCATGAGCAACTCCTGGTTTTCTGCGACCCCTGCGGCGATTCACGCAGTTGCGCTATGTTACCGGTATGGATGAGTCGATCCGAGCTCCGGCGCGCCGCCCGGTGTACCTGCTGGCGGCGCACCCGAATTTGCGCGAGTCGCGGGTCAATCGCCGGATGCTGCAGGCGGCCAGCGACCTGCCTGGCGTCGACGTCAACGACCTCTACACCAGCAGCGCCGACTACGATTTCGATGTGCCGCTAGAACAGAAGCGGGCCGAGGCGGCGCAGCTGATCGTGCTGCTGCACCCGATCCAGTGGTATTCGATGCCGGCCCTGATGAAGCTCTGGTTCGACGAGGTGTTGAGCTATGGCTGGGCCTATGGCGGTGGCACCGCGCTGCAGGGCAAGGATCTGTGGCTGGTCGCCACCACCGGCAGTCCGGCGGAGTCCTACCATCCGGGCAGCTACAACCGCTATTTCTTCGACGCCTTCCTGCCGCCCTACGAACAGACCGCCGCGCTGTGCGGGATGCGCTTCCTGCCACCGATGCTGCTGCACGGAGCCCACCGGACCAGCGAAGAGGAGGTGGCGGCGCACGTCGCGACCTTCCGGGAGCGGCTCGCGACCTATCCCGACTGGCCGGAGATGGCCGACATGCTGGATTGCCCGAGCTGCGATGTGCCCGCGATCGACCGGCCGAATGACAAGTCTGCGAGCGCCGCTGCGGATGAATCCGGCGTGAGGCGTCGCTAGTCAACATGGAAAACGCACCGGCCTGGCTGACCAACAGCCTGATCTACCTGAGCGCCGCCGTGATCGTGGTGCCGCTGTCGCGCGCCCTCGGACTTGGGTCGATCATCGGCTACCTGGCTGCCGGGATCGCCATCGGTCCCTGGGGCCTCGGGCTGGTCACCAACGTCGAGGACATCCTGCACTTCGCCGAGTTCGGCGTGGTGCTGATGCTGTTCCTGGTGGGCCTGGAGCTGGAGCCCAAGCGGCTGTGGAGCCTGCGTCGGCCGATCTTCGGCTGGGGCTCGGCCCAGGTGCTGGGCTGCGCCGCCTTGCTGTTCGTGGCCGCGCTGCTTGCCGGCGCTTCGTGGCGGGTGGCCCTGGTCGCGGCGCTCGGGCTGGCCCTGTCCTCCACCGCGATCGCGCTGCAGGTGATGGGCGAGCGCAACCTGTTGCCCACGACCGCCGGGCAGGCCGGCTTCTCGATCCTGCTGTTCCAGGACGTGGCCGCGATCCCAATCCTGGCACTGCTGCCGCTGCTGGCGGCAGGTTCCGTGGCCAGCAGTGCAGGCGGTGAGTCGTGGCTCTGGGATGCGCTGCGGATCGTCAGCGTCGTGGCCGGCATCATCCTGGGCGGCCGGTTGGTGATCCGGCCGCTGCTGCGCTGGATCGCCAAGAGCCGGACGCCGGAAATCTTCACCGCGGCTTCGCTGCTGCTGGTGGTGGCGATCGCGGCGCTGATGCAGCTGGTGGGGCTGTCGATGGCGCTGGGCGCCTTCCTGGCCGGCGTGCTGCTGGCGGAGAGCGAATACCGGCGCGAGCTCGAGACCGACATCGAGCCGTTCAAGGGCCTGCTGCTCGGCCTGTTCTTCATCGCCGTGGGCATGAGCATCGACTTCGGCGTCATTGCGCGCTCGCCGGGTGTGATGGCCGCCATCGTCGCGGGCTTGCTGTTGCTCAAGGCCATCGTGATCTACGGCGTGGCAGTCCTGATGCGCCTGCCGCCGGCGGACCGGCCGGTGTTCACGCTGCTGCTGGCGCAGGGTGGCGAATTCGCCTTCGTCGTGTTCCAGGCGGCCGCCGGCTCGCGCGTGCTGACGCCCGAGATGGCCTCGCTGCTGATCGGGGCCGTCGCGATCTCGATGCTGATCAGCCCGCTGCTGCTGGTGGCAATCGATCGGCTGCTGCTGCCACGGTTCGCGGCCGCCAACAGCACCACGATGGAAGAAATTTCGGAGCCGCAAAGCGCGCCGATCATCATCGCCGGCTTCGGCCGCTACGGCCAGATCGTCGGCCGACTGCTCAGTGCGCAGGGGATTGCCGCGACGGTGCTGGACCACGACGCCGACATGATCGAGGCGGCTCGCTCGTTCGGCTACAAGGTTTACTACGGGGATGCCAGCCGGCTCGACCTGCTGCGGACCGCGGGCGCCGCATCGGCGCGGGTGCTGGTGGTCGCGGTGGACGATCCGGGGCAGTCGCTGGCGATCGTCCGGCTGGCCCAGGAGCATTTCCCGCAGCTCGAAATCGTGGCGCGGGCGCGCGACGTCACCCACTGGAACGAACTGCGCGACCTCGGCGTGATGCGGGTCGAGCGCGAATTGTTCGAGTCCAGCCTGCGCAGCGCCCGAACGGTGCTGGAAGTGCTCGGCTACGCGCCGTCCGAGGCGCGCCGCCAGGCATTCAATTTCAGGCGCCACAACATCGCGCTGTTCGAAACCATGTATCCCCATCACAAGGACCGCGCCAAGGTGATCGC